>JABGWZ010000029.1 GCA_018675995.1 Opitutia bacterium
ACAAAATCCCGAAACTTCTCTTATAATGGTTTATCAAAGCATGATCAATTTACGAAGTGGTATGCCGTTTAATTTTGGATGGAATGGTCATTTGCTCTGGGGTAAAACCTTGATTTTTGATCCGAATAGAATCGAATCTGGATCGGTTTTTGAAGTCGGAAATCCACACCTAATAACCCTTTATAATTCAACTAGTAATAATCACAGGGGAATAAGGCTGGATGGTAAATTACTTGTTTCTGGCATTCCGTTTAACAGAAACTTATCAGGTGCATTTTACTTTCCAAGTAATACTGCAGAAGAACAATCAACTTATGGATCCGACTGTTTAGTCGGTGAAATTATGGTGATTCGAGGAGTGGCAAGCGAGGAGAACCACCTCAATATTGAGGGCTACCTTGCCCACAAGTGGGGTTTATCTGATGCATTGCCAGATAATCATTTATACTCAAAAAACTACAAAATATTCTCTCGTGAAGACCCATTTTTAAGCATCGATAATAACGGAACGATCCGAACGATGACCACATTTGACCATGAGGTGGAGCCAAACCTTTCAATCACGATTCGGGCAATAGACGACGAAGGTCTGTCCTTCGACAAAAACTTCACTATCGAAATATCCAATATTGTAGAGGCGGATTTGGACGGCGATGGAATTGAAGATTTGCACGACTTGGATATCGATGGCGATGGTGTCAGCAACATCTTAGAGTCAATTTATAGCACTGATTCACAGAACAAAGAATCTTATAATTTACCCCCTCACTCATTATCCTCAACCAACGAATTAGTGATTATGGAAAATCAACCTGTGGGCACAGTTGTTGGGAAGTTTCAGGCAACTGATCCACAGGGAAATGACGGTTTACAATTTTCAATACCTCCTCGTTTCCCAAACATTATAGAACCATTAGTTTGGTTGGATGGAGCAGATGAATTAAACATTCATCTAAACAATGATTTTTCACACATTAAAAGGTGGGCAAATAAAGCAGGTAAACATCATGATTTTGTTCAAAGTAATAAAGCATACCAACCCAAAAAGAACTTTGATAATTTAATCAAATTTGCTGGTGATGATTATCTTCACTCTGAAGGTTCTTTAAACCTTGGCGAAAATTTCAGTATAATAATGGTCGCGGAGATTAATCTTGTTGATAGCGAAGGGGATACTCTGCTTTCTTATGGAAGTAAATATGGTGGACCAGCATTTCAGTTAAGTGCAATGAATAGCGACGGGTTTTACGCAAGATTTATAAACTATAACGCAATGGGCAAAAACAAAACATTTTTGAAACAGCCACAATCTGAAGTTTCAATATATGAGTTAATTTTCAGCTTAAATAGAAGTAAATTAGAGTTCTACCTAAATGGTTATAAAATCGGTGACACCGCTTACACGAATGCTCCAAGTAAAAATCATACATTTCGCCTGTTTACCAATAATAATGTTAATAATTCGCCCACAGGTTCTATTGGGGAAGCCTTAATAATCCGAAAAGCTTTGGACAATAACGAAAGAAACCAAATTGAGTCTTACTTGGGAAGGAAATGGAATGTTCAAGTCCAGAACGCATTATCAAATTATATGTTTGAAATTTCTAATGATGGAACATTGTACACAACTTCTGCACTTGACTTCGAGAGAGATAAAAATGTCACAATAAAAGTTAAAGCCATTGACCGCCAGGGACTTTTCATTGAAAGAGAATTTATCGTAAAAACTCAAAACTTAATCGAAGATAGGGATGGAGATGGAATTGAGGATGCTTATGATTATGACAACGACAATGACGGCATCATAGATTTCTTCGATCCTGATGACGACAATGACGGATTCCCAGACGACAAAGAATTTTACTGGGGAACTAATTCATTCGATCGATTTTCTTTTGCTTATGTTCCAATGGTTAAAACCATCGGTCATCAAACAATTTCTTCCGATAATTATTTATTAAAGGGAGAAATACTTACCAATGGTGGAGCACCCATTATAGATGCCGGAATGTGCATTAGCGAAGATGTTACCTTCAGAAGTTTCGATAAGATACAAGCTACGCAATGGAATGGAAAAATATTTTCCATTAACTATCAAACAAAGACGAAGGGAAATACCTTGTACTTTCGTGCTTACGCAGAAAATGGAGTGGGTACAAAAAATGGTGGTTTAAGGAAAATAATTATTCCAGTGGACATAGAAAATAGATCTTTGTGGTCAGATGCTGAGGCGTTACAAGGGGGTTGGGTAAAGTCCCCATGGTTTGGAATCTTTCAACAATTTCCGAATATTGACTGGGTATATCATAATAAACTTAAATGGGTTTATATAAATGAACTAGAAGACAAAAGTATATGGCTATGGAATAAAAGAAATGGATGGCGTTGGACGCAAAAAGATGTGTTCCCCTATCTTTTCCGCTGGCGCGACTCAGCATGGATTTACCTTCACACGAACCCAAGTGGAGGGGCTTTGTACTACAACACCAAATCTCAATCTATTGAGATTGAAGATTAAGTAAACACTCTGTTTACGGCTTTAAGTTCGATTCAATCTGAGATATTAGAGACGCAACCTGAGCATTTCCGGGTAGAAGTTTAGACATTTGACGAGCATGCTTAAGTGCATCTGACCACCTGCCTTTCTGCATGAGAAGTTGAACTAAGTTCTGCAAATACTCAGGGTTCTCAGGAACCAGTTCAATCGCACGTTTAAAAGATGCAACCGCAGGTTCCACTTTATCCTGTTGCCAATATGCAATTGCAAGGTTGTGAAAAATTCGGGGATTTTCACCACCGTAGGCAGCTGCTTTTTCCAAGTTTCGGGTTGCTTCGACTAGACGGGTTTTGTCCTCGGCTTGTAAAAGACCAAGAGAGTAATACGCCTGACCCCAAGTCGGTTGATAACGGATTGCCTCACGAAGTAGTTTTTCTGCCTCGCGGTTTCGTCCTCGACGGCTAAGCAGAGTGGCTAAGTTCATCCGAGCTGGCACAAAGGTACTTTCCCTTTTAATTGCTGAACGGTAGTGTTCCTCAGCAAGTATAGGATCACCTTGATTTTCAGCCAGAATCCCGAGTGACAAATGAGATTCCGGACGATCAAGGTTGTGCTCGTATCGTTGTTTTAGTTCCCGAAATACCTTGCGGAATAACTTAAGATCAGAAGCCGAGAATAATGTTGGTGCACTTCGTGATAAAATCCTCGCGGCCTCAGTGCGTACAGAAACAATTGGATCGTTAAGCATACGAACCAAACTCGAATGACTTTGCTCCTGGGGGAGGTTTTCTAATTTAGAAACTGCTGCTACACGATTAACAGACTGATTGGAATCTAGATTTTTTCTTGCTTCTTCGAAAGATGCATCACTAATAAATCGGCGCAGAGCAAGCATTGCTCCAGCACGTGTAAAAGCAGGCGAATCAGGGTCCTGACACACTTTAATTAAAAGATCTTCTGCTTCCGGATTTCCAGTTCGGAATGCGTGAAATGCTTCGGGGTGTCGAACTTCTTTTGGGCGTTCTTTCCCTTTCCGTTGCTCAATTGCATCCGCAGCCCATTGTGCGTTTTTATCACTGTGACATTTGTTGCATGCGTTGGGCGATCCATGTACAACCGATAAATCTGGTCGAGGTATGCGAATACTGTGATCCCGACGGGCATCAATTCCCATGTAAGTTTTTTCTGGCATGTGACATTCCACGCACTTCGCACCTTCCGTTCCATTTTGATGAAAATGATGAGCAGGAGTATCAAATCCAGTTGGGTTCTTTTCATTAGGTACATGACAACGCGTGCAAAGTTGATTGGTGTAAGTATGAAGCTTGACTGTATGCGGATCGTGACAATCCACACATTTGACTCCCTGATGGAACATTTTACTTTGGATATACGATCCGTACACATAAACTTCATCATCTATCTGTCCGTCCACATGATAGGTTGGTACACTCATGTCAGGTGACCAAGGTTGAGTAACTTCAGGCAGGAAGTGATCAAGAAATTTACTGCCTGCATGGTGACCGGGGTGAACAAACCCACGCCGAGCATGGCATTTTGCACAAGTTTCAATTTGAGCAATATTAGTACTATTCACATCCACAAAGCCAAAATTCTCAAGGCCGCTCCACCCCTTTCCCGCTTTTGCAAAGTCAACATGATCCCGCCCTGGTCCGTGACAGGATTCACAGGCCACATTCATCTCCGAATAAGCAGTGGCAAAAGTTTGGGTAGAATCATCAAATTTTTTGCGTAAATTTGTGGAATGACAATCCGCACACATGTGATCCCAATTTTGCATGGATCGGGTCCAAAAGAGCGGATCATCATGAGCAATTTTTTCATCAGGATACAGATGGTACCACTCTTTTTTCTCCACATCCCAACAAGTTGGCAAAACCTGCATTCGACCATCAGGAAACTTAACTAAAAATTGCTGAAGTGGTTCCCAACCAAATGTATATGCAATTTCAAAAACCTCCATCTCGCCTTTTTGATTATTCGTTTCTACCATATACTTTTCATCCTCCATGAAAAACTTGGTGGTGACGCCGAAATTCACAAATTCTGTGTTATTAAAATCTGCACGAACTGTTTCTGGACTGGGCAATTCCATGGCATGATAATGATGAGATTCTTCCCACTTAGCGTGGGCTTCAGCATGGCATTCAGCACAAGTTGATGCCCCCACATACTCGTCCAAACGGTAATCTCCCAGACTGGCCAATGGTGGCAATGGGGTATCTCCTACCTCTTCACTACCGCAGGAGTAAAAAAGCAAACTTATTGTGCAATAAACGAAGAAACCAAAGATAACAGGTCTCTTTTTTAAGAAATTTAACATAAAACATCTACCAATATGCACAGGATCGACAATCTGGCAATTCCAAG
>JABGWZ010000028.1 GCA_018675995.1 Opitutia bacterium
GGGCAAAAAGTGGACAGATGATTCTAACAACGGGTCCTTATTTGGAAGTTTCTACAGTAGACGGAACAATTGCCGGAGGACTGGCACGGGCTAATCGTTCGATCGATTTAAAGGTGCGAGTTCAATGTCCATCCTGGATTGATATTGACCGGATTCAGATACTGGTCAATGGACGTCCACTTGAATCTCTTAATTTCACTCGCAAGTCTGCCCCTGAACGCTTCATGAACGGAGTGGTTAAATTCGATCAAATTTTATCTGTCGAACTAACTGAGGACGCACACCTCATTGTTGTCGCTTACGGATCAAATTCAGATTTAAAAATCGGATATGGAAGTAGTGGACAAGCAAGCATAAGACCATGTGCATATAACAACCCCATTTCCGTAGATCTGAATGGAGATGGATTTACTCCCAATGGAGACACACTCGGTTTCCCGCTCCCGTCTGGAAAAATCTCAGTGGATCAAGCAAAAGAAGCATTAAGAAAAGCAGGCCTTTAATTCGCTCCAAATTTGAACCTGCCATTTGACCAACAACCCTACCTTCTGTTCTAATAATCCACTCCTCCCGGAAAACCTACTGTTGAGTGAAAAAGTTGAGACAAATCATAATCAGTTTACCAATTCTGCTGATATTCTCGTGTACATCCAAAAAAAGTTTTCATTCTGCTGCTGATAAAATCAAATTCTATGAAAGCAGGGCAAGAACTTACAAAGCACTAGCGAGTTCTCAAATACTAATTCCTCCCTACGGCAAGAACTCCCAGCAGTCCCTCAAGGGTCTTTACGATCCAACTTTGAGAGTTGTCTACCTGCAGGAAGCAAAACGATATGAAAAACTCGCTGAAGAAATTAAAGTGAAGCAGAAAAAAGACTAACGGATTGAAACTGGTGGGTGAATCTATTTTTTAAGGGTTGGGCGGAAAGGCCAATTTGGTGTACCCATAGGATCGGGAGCATTGGGTGACTTCCCTAAACCATAGTCTTCCGCTTGCATATTTTGCCCCGGCCAAAATTCCTTATCCCTGATAAAACCGTAGAAAGAGGGATAAAATGGATCAACATAATCAACATCAGCATTTTCCGGAACCGTAAGGCCCGACAAAAAATAAACCGAGTTAACTAGCATTCGCCTCAAATCCTCGCTGACTAAATCCACAGAAGCCCCCATTGTAGTACAGAAAGTTGTGCCTTTTTTACCATTAGATGCGGTGTACGGGTGAAGCCAGGCAAGTGGTTGCATTGGATCGTTCTTTTCGTTCACAAAAGAAGAGTCGGGCTCAAGTGTTCTAGTAACAGCTCCCCGCAAAAGAATCGTATCTTTGTCGGTTAATCGACGAACACCATACACATCGGATGGACCAAACACATCAGTAACACCATTCAGGATAGGATGCGCCGCATTTTTGGTATCAATCATACCACGTGCACCTTCACCCTTATGCTTACCATGATGGCTTACCCAGCCCTCTCCCATAACCATTGGACCAAACTGACCATAGGAAATCTTTTCGCCAAAACTTCCGCTGCCATTAAATGCATGAGTGGATGTCCGAATACCAACAATTGGTTTTCCAGCGTTAAGAAAGTTAGTAATATACACAGCATCCTCTTCACTGGGCTTACGAAAACGAGTGCCAATGAGCATCAAATCGGCATCTTCTAAATGATTCCATCCGATCACCCCAGTTTGGTTGTTTGGATCTATGTATTTTTCAGTGATATCCCATGCAAAAAGAACCTTACAGGTAAAGCCATGTTTTTGGGAAAGAATTTTCGCAAGCATAGGCATACTTTCTTCCGTGCGATACTCCTCATCTCCAGAAACCAAAACAACAGTCTTACCCTGCCCCAGTCCCTTTGTGCCTTTCAAAGTCAGGACCTTCGAACTATCCGCAGATAAAAAAACCGATGACAGGCAAAGCGTTAAACTAAAAAGCAGGAGTTGGGTGATTATTTTCATATTAAATTTTAAAGAGGAATAAATTTATACTTCAGAAAATTTTGACAGATAAGTCAAAGTCGATCGAATAAAATTTTGATAATATTTCGATGTGTATGTGGAAAACATAAAAAATGATTCGTAAATTTATAATTCATCATTAAGATCATGGTTATCATGTTCAAAAATATTCCTTTTGCTCGGGTAGAGTGGGTAACAAGTAGCTTTCTGATTATCACAGCGATCCTTACTTTTACTGCCGTTCCTGCTTACTTTTATTATTTTGGATGGGATTGGTTCCTCTTTGCGGTGTTTATGTTTTACTACCCAGCCACCGGGATGAGCATTACAGTCGGCTACCATCGGTTGTTTTCTCATAAAGCGTTCAAAGCAAGTTGGCCGGTTAAATTATTTGTTCTACTTTTTGGTGCTGCTGCATTTGAAAACTCTGCCTTATGGTGGAGCTCCGAACACAGAAAACATCACAAACATGTTGATACTGATGACGATCCATACGATATCACCAAAGGGTTTTTCTGGGCTCACATGGGCTGGCTAATGTTTAAACTTAAACCATCCACGCCCATGGATAATGTACAAGATCTCAAAAAGGACGGTCTTATTGCTTGGCAGGATAAATGGGTTCATGGCATTGCCTTCTTTATGAGTTTTATTTTACCTACTGGAATTGGCTATCTTTATGCCATTACTACCAAAAACTTAACTCCTCTAGCGGGTTTATTAGGTGGATTGCTCATTCCAGGAGTTGCTCGAGTGGTTATGGTTCAGCATGCCACATTTTGCATCAACTCGCTATGCCACATGATTGGTTCACGTCCGTATTCAACAAGTCACAGCGCTAGAGACAGCTGGATCGCTGCTATATTTACAATGGGGGAAGGTTACCATAATTACCACCATGAGTTCCAATGGGACTATCGTAACGGAGTAAAATCATGGCAGTTAGATCCATCCAAATGGATTATATGGATGTTATCAAAATTTGCTTTAACCAATGATCTCAAAAGGGTCCCTAACGAAAGAATCCTTCTTGCTGAAACTCGGGAAACAAAACGCCAATTATCTGATCAGATCTCACGTTTTCAAGCACTTAAGGGATCATCCGAAGAACTGATTGATCAGACCATTACCTCCTTGGAAGGATGGAAAGAACGTTTGACCGAAATTTGCGATGAACTACAACATGCAGCACAAGATAAGATAAATTTATCTAAAACAAAATTAAAGGAAGTCCGTATGGAGGTTCAATCTATCTTAAGTCAGTTGGAAAGCACTGAAAAAATTGCCGTTAATTAGTAAACTACATTATTAACTGTAAATCCACAAGTTTGTTGGTTATTTCTTTTTACCTTCTAATAAAAAAACTTATCGTATGTCATTGGACTAGCCATGACGACAGTGAAATTATAAAATTCATGTACTGCTCCGGTAAAGAGTAAAGCATGTAAAAATGTTTTTTTTCTCATTGTGATATACAATACCGTCATTGACACCATAGTAGGATAAAGAATCAGATGTTCAAAAAAACCTCTCTGTGTATGCAGTCCTTCAAAAAACATTGCAAATCCCAGAATCGTCCAAATTGGCTTTATTTTAAATAATCTTAAAATTTCTAATATGGGCACAAAAATAAATACTGTCTCAATAATAGGTGCAAACAAGATTGCACCCAACCCCAAACCATAATCGAATAATCCCTCACGGTGAATTTTGCCCCCACTCACCATAATCCACTCAGGTAAAAGATAAAATATTAAGGGAACTGTTACGCAGAACAAGTAGGACTCAGCTAAAACCCTTACCTCTCCGACTCTGTTCCAGCGGATAATAATCCTGTCAAAAAAATTTTGTTCCATGCGAAAAGGTTTTGATTGAAAGAATTCTTCCTAATCCATTACTTACTTTAAATCCATCTGGTACCCAAAACCTGAACCAGTTATCGTAGAAATATCAAGGTACCCTTCCCTCCTTTGATATAACCCTGGGTGCGTGAGTGCTTCAACTTTTGATGCTTCCGGATAAAACTGCATCGAATTACTCTCGACTCCCAAAATTGTACCAGCATGTGCCCCAAGTAATACATGTGGGATTTGAGCAAGCATCGGATTGGTTAGGTCCTGAACCATTAAATCCATACCGTGCGCTTTTGCCCAGCAAAGTGAAAGAATAGCTCCCGTCTGAGTTTTACATGTCTTCAATGCAACCCCAGTCCACCCAAGCTCCAATCCGAGACGAACATGTTTCCAGTCATGAGCACTCTCGTCCATGAACAATGGCTTCCTTTCGGATAGGGAATGCACATTTATCCTATTGCACTCAAGGTCGTAGGGAAAAGGTTGCTCCACATAAAGAATTTTCTCCCAAATGGAAGGTAAATTAGACTGCAAATGGTCTAAAATGTGGTTCACATATTCAGGATCTGTTACCGTGCAGTTGAAATCGGTAGTTAGGTAATCCACATCCATTTTTTCTGCAATTTCCCCCACAGCTACTAAACGATTGTAATCCCATTTCGAATCATTACCCCGCAGTTTTATTTTCAAACAGTTTAACCCGTCTTTTTCGATCCAGCCTTCAAGATCAACAGGGTATCCGTCATCAGGTTCTCCCCCATTTAATTCCGCCTTATTCAATGGATCTAATCCACCAACAAGATGCCACACGGGAATCTTATCCGCTGGATTAAGATCTAAAAATTCAGCTGGTGTTTTCCCGGCAAAAGAGACTCGACTGCCTTTGGCAGGTTCAAGAAAGTGGCCCAGATCCAAATTGAGATAAGGAAAGTTATATGAATGATAGGTTTTAATATCATTGGCTATTCCGTATGCATCGTGCAAAGCAAGATCAAAGGCAGAAGCACATACTAATGCCGCCAACCAAGGCATTGGTTCAACATTCCTTCGATTCTTTTTATTAAAGTTAATCAACATCTTAGGAACTTTTTTGAATACGAATTCGTGACCAATTTCCATAGCATGCCCGCTTCCCAATTCAGAATTACAGGTTCCTAGCAGAACCTCTGAAAATGCTTTCAGAGCACCTAACCTTTCATCATAACTAATTCGCGATGGCCATACCCACTGAACGCTCAAGGGAGTTTCCCCCCAACCTTCCGCACAGGTTCCGTTTTCTTTGAGTACTTGGACCCGAGCTCGGGCACAGGTTACAGAATCAAGGGTTTCAGGTCCAAACTTCAAGGGTACCCTAGTTTTAATAGGCAAAAACCTTAAATCTGCTCCAGTGACTCGAATATCATTTTCTACAGGCATTAAAAATAAAAACAAACATTATAAACAAGAGGGTCAAACTCGATTATAACTCTTTTTGCTTTTCAAAAAGTAAAAGCATGAAAAGATAACGACATATGGATGCTGATTTAATTGGTTTGTTTGCACTACTTGTTGGACTGGAGTTAATCCTTGGAGTTGATAATGTTTTGGTAATAGCAATTTTAGTAGCTCGGTTACCAGAGCAAAAAAGAAATTCAACCAGAAACTTCGGCCTAATCCTTGCGCTTGTGGCAAGAGTTTTAATGGTATTTGGAGGATTAAAACTTATTGAGCTTACCAATCCTGCATGGCCTGGTGGTCCGGAATGGTTTAAATATTCATGGCGAGACCTAGCACTACTTGCCGGGGGGCTCTTTTTGATATGGAAAGCGGTTAAGGAAATCCATTCAACGGTTGAACTTGAGCACCATGAAGGAAAAGGTAAAACTATGTCCAGCTTTGCTGGAGTAATCTCTCAAATTGTCATTCTTGATGTGGTCTTTTCATTAGACTCAGTCATTACTGCTGTTGGGCTTACCAACGACAAATGGGTCATTATAACAGCGGTAATTTGTTCTTTTGTGGTTATCCTTTTTTTTGCCAAGCCTATTGGAGATTTCATCATGAACAATGTGGCCTTAAAAATTCTGGCTTTGGCATTTCTCATCGTTATTGGAATTACGATTTTCATGGAAGGTATGGGCAAGGAAGTTGAAAAGTCCATGATTTATGTACCCATGGGCTTTGCTATGCTGATCGAGATTTTACAAATGAGACACAGTCACAATCTTAAAAAAACAAAGGATTGAAAATCTTCAATACCCTAAACAAAACAATATGATAAAAAATCCATTCCTGCAAAACACGAATCATCCAGACTGGTCTCAACTTAAGCCTGAATTCATTCGCGAAGACATAACCATAGCTTTAGAAGAATCAGAGAAAAAACTGCAAGTAATTCGGAACCTAAATGCTAATGAAGTGACTTTTGAGAACACCGTTAAAGCATTGGAACAGGCAACCTCAACCCTTGATGAAGCATGGGGATTGGTGGCTCACCTAGATTCGGTGTGTAACTCTGAGGATTTGCGACAAGCTCACAACGATATTTTGCCTGCAGTTTCGGAATTTGGTGCAAAAATTCCACTGGATGCAGAACTTTGGAATTCGATTAAATCATTTGCGAGCACAAGTGAGGCAGAACAACTCAGTGTAATTGACAAAAGGCTTTTTGATGAAACAATTAAAGACTTTCGTGAAGCTGGTGCCGATCTTCCGAATGACAAAAGATTGCGTTTAGAGGAAATATCGAGCGAATTGGCCAAGATTACCCAAAAGTTTTCTGAAAATGTTCTGGATGCGACAAATGCATGGGAAAAAGTAGTCAAAGATGAAGAAAAGCTAAGCGGGCTGCCCACATCTGCAAAAGAAGCTGCCAGGCAGGCGGCAATTAATAAATTGGGAGAAGAAGGTGGGAAAGATGTTTGGCTTTTTACTCTA
>JABGWZ010000026.1 GCA_018675995.1 Opitutia bacterium
TATTGCTTGGTTAGATAACAAGGGTCGTTTCCTTCCAGTGCTTCCTCCTAGTCGCAATGGTGCTCCGCATAGAAACGCCTCGATGTCACCTCTCAAGGAATTTGTAAATAAAAAATGAACATCAGGGAATTTTTTTCTGAAATTCCAAACTTTAAGGAAATAGAAGAAACCTTTTTCAGGAAGAGCAATAACTCGATGACCGACGCCAAGATACTCCAGGAATGATTTGTACTGAACTTGGCATAACAGAGAAATTTCAGCATCCGGTCTACCTCTCCCAATCGCTTTAATAAGGGGAATGGCCATTACAATATCCCCAAGCCAGTTAGGCATTCTAATCCAAATTTTTGTCTTCTTTGGCATCTTATCCGCCTCAGGGAGGTTAGATCTTTTAGAGTAAAGATGAAATATTTGATGAGGACTGTCTTGGGTTTTCCATTTTCCGTGCGACCATAACCACTCAGGCAACCCATCTGGATGTTCATTAATTATTGTTTCAAGTTTTTGATGAACGAGTTGAGAAACAGATTTTGTTTTAATTTCTCCAAGGTTATAAAATTTAAGCTTCGCACGAAAAAAAGATAGGCGAATTGGTGTTGCTAAAACAATATTGGCTTTAATATTTTTTACTACGATATCGGGTAGGGGTGTGATTGAGCAGAGTCGATTTAAGAAAAGAGATAACTCCCCTCCTAAACCTGCATTCTGATCAAAGAGTAAGGCGAGCCAATTCCCTTCCCGAAGGTGATTCCTTGCCTGAATAAGACCCTTTTTTCGGGAGAAAACTTTCAAGCCCAAATCCGTTCGTGATTTGTTTACCCAACCATCAATCGAAGGATTTGAGTTGGGGCGATATATCGCACCCAATGTCTTACCGCCAAATGGACGAAAAACTTGTGATGTGACAATGGACTCAAATAAAGAGATATGCGGTAATAGAATAAGAGTCGGTTTACTTTTCTCTCTCAGTTTTATAAGATCATTTTCAATGTCCTCACTGTAAAGAAGTGTCGACCTCCTTTCAAAGCGGGAAAGGTGGGGGTAAATAAGAGAAAAGAAGCCCATTTCAACTAGGCAGACCGTTGATTTAATAGCGGTGTTTTTAATTTTATCCGTGGTCCAATGAGGAAATGCATGAGTAAGGTTGGAGAATAAAAGCCTTTTGCGTTTTTGGGGATAAGCTAAATAGATTCTAGCTAACAGGTGGGCAAATAACTCAAGTCCTCCGTATGGAACTTTTGAGAGCAGGAATCCGATAGTTACGATTAGTGCTTTCGTAATCATTTTTTATCAACTGGTAATAATGATAGTCGATTAAGAATGGCATCTACTTTGGAGATAACTTCACCTGCCTGAATTAAGCTCATTGCACTTGGGTGGTGAACCCTTGAGTAAAAGCTTTTATTTTTCGAGTTACTAAATTGTTCCAATGCTAAATCAAATTTATCAACAGAAAATTCATCTGCTCGATATGGACCAGTAAGTCTTGGGTTTGCAACTGCATAAAGTCCAATTACCGGAGTGCCAACAGCCCGCGCGATATGGATACTTCCAGTATCAGGTGCCAGTAGCATATCGACTTTCATTAATAAATAAGGCAATAGAGATAGTTCAATTTCCCCTGTCAGGTTAACAGGAGACAATAAACAAGCGGAGCAAACTTCACTATTGAAGTTAAGTTCGGTTATATTTGACCCGCCAGTTAAAACTACCGCTAATCCTTTTTGATGAGCGTAATCAATTACCTTAGCATATGAATCGATCGTCCAATTTCGCTCGCTTTTACTAGCCGAGGGGTTAACAGCAAGGATTGGTTTTCCTTGAGGTAAGTTTAACTTTTGCAATTTTTTGTTATTCTTAGCCAGAAATAATCCTTCCCAGTTTAATTCAGCAGGGGTTTGCAAACCTAATTTATGTGCAAAACTATAGTATGCATCCAGAAAGTGTTCATCTTTTCCATCAATATGCTCGTTTATAAAAAAACGATGCAAGTCCTTTGATCGGGAAGAATCAAACCCAATTCTCCTCTTAGATTTTATGTGCATACTCACAAAATGTGCCGAAAAACTGGCCTGAGCCAACATTAGACAATCAAAAGAATATGCCTTGAGAATTCTACGGCATTCAAAAAAACTTTTTAGACCCTTGGGTTTTGGAACAATAATAAAATCAACTCCTGGAATATCACCGAGTAACAGTTTAGTTTGGGAGGTAGTAATCCATGAAACCTTAAATTTACCACTTTTCACCAGATGCAAAACCATGGAGGCACACAACACTACATCTCCGAGAGCAGAAAGTCTCAAAACTGAGATATGAAGATTAGAATTCAAATTGGTTTATGGTAAAACAAGCCTTTAACAAATGCACAAAGAAATGGTATTAACCAAATTAAAATTATATATCAGGTAATTCGTCAAAGTTAGAATCTTATAGATATGCTCTAATTAGCTAAATAATTTCATTTTTACAAAATTTTGAATTATATAATTCTTGAAAGTTTATTATTAGTCTAGCAACCAAATCCTGATGCTAGTATAAATTTATAGTTAAATTTAATAGTTATTCGAAGTTTATATGATCAACCTTACTTATTTCAGAAACAACCTAGATGAGGTAAAGCAGTCCATTAGTCGCAAGAAATTTGCATGCGAAATCGATCTCGCAAATGAATTGGACCAAAAGCGGCGTGAAGCGATTACTTTAGCTGAGCAGGCGAGGGCAGGGCAAAAAAGTGCGAATTTAGAAATGTCTCAACTGCCTAAGGGTTCGCCTGAATTCATGGAAAAAGTTAAGGAAATGAAGAGCTTGGCTAAACAAGTAAAAGATTTGGAGGCAGTTGCTAAGGAGGCAGATGATAAATTCCAGGAAGTTTTTCTAACAATTCCCAATATTCCTCACCCGTCTGTTCCTAGTGGAAAGGGAGAGGATGAGAATCAAGTTGTATCGACATGGGGTAATATAGAAGGGGATTACCCGCATTCACTGCCTCATTACGACATTCCTTGGTTTGACAAAATGATCGACTTTCCCCGCGGAGTAAAGGTCGCCGGTGCAGGCTACCCGTTCTATTTAGGTGATATGTCCA
>JABGWZ010000025.1 GCA_018675995.1 Opitutia bacterium
AAAATGATCTTCCATTCGTAGTAATAAATTCAAAATTACCAGCTTCACCGACTGCCCAATGAGAAAGGGTAGGGGAATGAATTTCTGGAGGTTCGACACTGTATGGAATAATTGCATGGACATTGCTAAATGTATCTCCAAATGTTTTAGTTGAAATCCCAGAGCCTGAAACAGAAAGATTCATATCCAAAGTTTGATTCTCATCGGATGGAGTCAGATGAACAACATACACTCCAGGGGCATTCACATCAGGAGTAATGTTTGAAATAGTTCCATTTGTTACACTTAAATCGCCTGTAGTAAAACCGCCGGGAGTATTTGTAGCATTCAACTCAACCGGAAATCCATCCTCCAAAAATTCAATGGTTACAGGCTTTGGATGTTGAAAATTGGATAAGTAGCTAATCGCAATAGTGCGAGAATGAAAATCTCCAAAGCCAGAACCGTATAACCTGGAAACCTCGTTTAAACTTAATTCGGCCGCGTAAATGCGAAAATCATCAATCAAACCCTCGGTTTCCGTAGATTGTGTTCCATCTAAAGGACCTAGTCGAAATGATTTGGAAAGAGGAAATATTTGATTATTTGCAAAACTTGTCTCTCCTTCAAACTCACCATTAATGTAAAACCGAACTCTTCTGTTATCCAAGCTGTAACTCAATACTATATGCGACCACTCATTAAGGGAAACATAACCATTTGCCCAAAACTCTTCACCCGAAGTTCCCGGTAAAGATTGCTGATTTAATCCACTCAAATAAAAGAGAGGTCTTTGCTTCCGAAGAGAAATTGAGAGTTCAGGAGATATACCATCCAAATTGAAAAGATGGAAATCAGGACTTTCAGGATTCACCCAAAAAGACAAAGAACATACAGTAAAGTCCTGGGGTAACCCACTGCTTAATCGAATAGCCCTACCATTTGTTGTATCGAATCTAATACTTGAACCACCAAATTTTGACTCACTTTCGGTAGCCCAGCTTTCATTCGTAATGCTACCAATGTTTTGACCAACTGAATCGGCCGCATTTTTACCTGAACTATCATCCAATTGCCACCATAAGACCAGATCGTTCTCCCGCACACGATGAGGACGAAAATCAATCAGCTTTGTAGCTGTGTCGTTCTTCATTCCAAATTGACCGGTTACTGCACTATCCTTAAGCGTTACAGTAAGGTTGCCATCAGCGAGACTAATGGGCATTAATACTAATTGGTAGGAACTTAAATTACTATCGGTGTCTGAAGATGAGCTCACAAGGGTTAGCCCGACAAGATCAAGATCTGAACTGGCATTGAAATCATTAATTGGCTGATTAAAGAGCACCGTTGCATTAATTTCACTCCCATAGACTGGACTATCAACCAATAGGTCGAAACGAGGGCCAAGGTCACCCATACCATTACCCCATAAGCTTAAAACTTCACTTGTATTCAATGGCCGACCCCATACCCGAATGTCATCAACCAAGCCATCAAATGTTCGGCCGTCACGTTGAAAGCCAACCTGTAAACGATTATCACTATCATCGAAACTGAGAGAATCCAAGGTAGCTGACCGACCGTTCAAATGGAGAATAGTTCTCCCGGAAACCGGATCAAAAACTGAAACCACATGATACCATTCATCCGGAAAAACCTGTAGGCCAGACTGGATTCTTCTAGCCCCATTCCAAACAGATAACGAACCGTACCTTATTGACATAGACCAATCCCAACAGCCATCGTCAGTTGAATTATAATCAGTTGTGAAAATTTGCCTTTCATTGTCATGACCACCCATTACCTGGTCCGGTTTAATCCATGCCGAAAAAGTCAACCCATTACTAAAACTTCCTTGATCAACCCGAAACGGAAGTTCCAAGTATTCTCCATTTAAATCTAACGCCTTAGTGAATTTCCCTGCCTGTAATGAAGGAGCCGGGAAAAATTCAATCTCAGCAATTCCTAAATAGGTATTTACTCCGGTTGCTTCTGAGAAAACTAATCGGTAATATTGAAAAGCAGATGGTGAAGGCACTATAAAATCGCGAGCCTCCCAAGCTGCCCAATTTTCCTCATTGGTAACGGAGTGTAAAACAGTCCAATTTGAATCATCTGTTGAACCTTCCAACTGCCATGACTTAGGTGACCTCAACTCAGTCTCCCAATGTTGACTAACAATCCGGTACTTCCCAATAATTTCAGGCACTCCGAAATCATAAGTTATATTAATCGCAGAACTTAGGGATGCGGCGTTGCTATCTCTCCTCGCCAACCACCGTCCATTTTCTGTACTCGCATCATCGTCAAATGCATTATTGAATGAATAAGGTGAAAGAAAATCATGCGAACTGCGAACATCACCTGAATCTTTTACGGTGGCGTCTTGGCTAATAAACTTCGCATGCCTCATTCTCCCAGACTTATCACTCGCTGTCATTTCTGACATCTCATCAAAATCATACCATGCAAGCAGGCCATCCTCTACGGATGTAACTACACGATTATTAAATTCAAAAGCCACAGCCTGACTTAGATTTCCATCTTTTTCAACTGCACCGTAGGGTATCGCAACACGAACAAGTGGAGGAGCAGTGACATTTAAATCATAACTGTAGGAAGATGAGTTATCCAAAAAACTCATTAGATTTGCGCCACTAGCATTAACCTCTCCCTCTACTAGACCAGAAATGTATGTGGAAACATTTCCCTCCATAAAAGTAACAGATTGTTTGGTCGGATTTACAACAAATGGACTATCCCCGGTCACAACTGGGCGAATTCCCATATCTCCTGAGCCAATACCGTATAAAAGAGAAACTTCACTTTCCGAGAAGGCACGACGGTAAACCCTGAAATCATCGATTTCAGCTTTTGCATTCCAACCACTTGTTCCATATGAGCCAAGATAAAGATTATGATCAGACCCATCCCCCCATTTCATGTAACCAGTTGCAGGCATACTGTCCCGTAAAATTCCGTTGGAATAAAACTTTAGCTCAACTCCATCATAGGTAAATGCATAGTGGGTCCATTCACCGGCAAGTGATTCCGCCTCAACCTCCTTCCATGATGTACCTGTGTAAACGGAAGCACGGATAGAATTATCATCATGATAGCGCAAACTAAATTGACCACATCGGGCAAGAACACCCTGAGAGTCATCCAATATTTTAGCCCACAATGAAATAGTTAAATTGGAACTCAAGGACAATGGCTCAGCATCCGCAGATACATAGCCATTGCCTACCAGTCTCAGCGACTGAGAAAACTTACCAGGAACTCTCGAACCATTTTGCAATGTGCCATCTATCAAGCCAGGTGAAAAGTCTTCAATTTTATTTGTATTAGCTTCCTCTTCGAAAGCATACCAAAGAGCAAGATCCTCAGCACCCGTTACGGGTGAATGATGGCTAAAACGCTTTAAAACAGGGGTACTGATAAGAGATCCATAATTTGCCGCACCAGCGGATAAGGAAACATCAATACGAGAAGGGTGTCTATCTGGAGTAATCCCGAAGATAAAACCGGCACCATTTTGGCTAAAACCAGAAATTATTCCCCCAGTAACAACAAGATCTGATTCGGTAAAATTACTAACGGAAACTAGCTGCCCGAATTGATAAAAGTCCACTCGTACTGAAATAATATCGTCAGAGTGCTTAGCATCCACAGAAATATCAGGTACGATACCCAAATCACCAATCCCACCACCGTAAAGAACCGAAGCATCGTTTGCATCAAATGCAGTCTGATAAATTCGCACTTCATCAAGCACTCCGGAAAAATCATGATTGGGAGAATTCAGCCATGCACCCAAGCGTAATGTGTTACCTTCAACTAGAGACTTTCCTGTTCCGGCAAAATCAGTAAAAACAATTTCTTTACCATCCAAATAAAGGGATTGAACATCACCATTAACGGATACAACTAAGTGCTGCCAAATACCCTGCACGGCAAGTGAATCAGGGGCATTTATACGATTTAAATTATTGTTAATCGAACCAAGATTAAAGGAAAACGATCGGTTTGCAGTTCCTACAGAATTAACATCATACCACAATAGAAGATTATCATCCCCACTTCCATCAGTGGCGAATATTGCTGCATCATGCTGGTCGTTATCCACCCCAATATCGTCCAATTGTAACCAAGCTGAAAGGGTAAAGTTAGTATCCTCAAAAAGACCGCGAAAA
>JABGWZ010000024.1 GCA_018675995.1 Opitutia bacterium
ATACACTCACAAATTTTCCAAGAAAATCGTTCGATTCGCCTTTGATTTGCCAAATGGTGGAAAGCTTGGTGTTCGTTTAGAAAAATCCGCTAAGGGCATTTCGTTATGTTTCATTGCCGCTGAGGAAGATATACGCAATTTGCTTTCTTTCTGTAAAGGTGGATTAGCAGATCGTATTAAATCAGAACAAAGCACAGATGTTAACTTACACATATTTTCCGACTACAAAGAGATGGACAATTATTTTTTGAAAATCGCTTAGATATTTAATTCATTCCAACCAATATTATCATGATAGACGCAATTGCAGCGACACAGGCTAGTCAAAATCCGAGGTCATCCAAAATGTCAGATTCTTCTAACTCCTCCAACTCTGCCATGCAGATGGAAGATTTTTTACAATTGCTCACTAGTCAGATAAGCAACCAAGATCCTCTCGAACCCATGAAAGACACTGAGTTTATTTCTCAGATGGCGAACATTGCTTCACTCGAACAAATGCAGCAATTTACTCAGGGATTTGAATCTTTTGCTGATTCACAAAAAGATATGGTTGCCCAAGCTTATTTAGGTAAAATGGTAAATATCTCAGAAGATGGATCAGATGTTACTGGTCTTGTTGATTCCGTTGAAAAAAATGAAGCTGGAGAAGTTTTCGTTACAGTTGCTGATCAAAATTACAGGCCCGCAAATATCACTCGAGTGAGTAACCCTAATCCCTAATGCTTGCATCCTTACATAACGGTGTTACTGCCTTAAAAAGTTTTACACAAGGCCTTCAGGTGTTGGGGAATAATATTTCAAATGTAAATTCATTGGGATATAAATCTTCACGCACCAATTATTCGGATAATTTCTATTTGCACATGAATGATGCGGAATCCGGCGGTGATGGTGCACCGAGTAACAACATTCAACAGCACGGTACGGGTGTTCATGTAGGATCTATATCCTCTGATTTTACCCAAGGAACTATTGAGATAACCGGCTTAGATTTAGACCTCGCGATTCAAGGTGAAGCATTACCGAATGGCGGTGGTTTTTTTGAAATAGCTGACCCTGTGTCCGGTGAACTTTTTTATACCCGTGCGGGTGCTTTTGAATCAACTGTTGATGGTTTTGTTGTGACCCGTGATCAATATCGCTATCAATTGCAAGGGGTTGATGGTCCACTTGTTGTTGGAACCCAAGAGGGAGAAACTTTACTCGCCCGAAGGGTTGAGGAAGATGGAAAGGTAAATTTGGTTGTCAACAAAGATGGTGCAGATCAAATTAGGGGTTCAGGGCAAATCAAAATTTCCAATTTTTTATCTCCCCAATATCTCAGAAGGGTTGGTAATGGTTTTTATTCTAACGGACAAGCAGGACAAAACATTGCCGGTGTAAATGATAATGCGTTTCCCGCATCGGGCTCCAATGGCAAGCTCAAGCAATACGCGTTAGAACTTTCAAATGTTGACCTCACCAATGAGTTTGCTTCTATGATTTCGCATCAGCGCTCCTTCCAAGCAGGCTCGCGTGTTGTTACTACCTCCGACATGATTCTATCTGAAGCCATTAATTTAAAACGATAGCTCTTCTTAACCTTTACACCTTATTGACATGTGTGCTGCTCAACTTGATGAACTTCCCGATGATAATGATACACCTGCTCCCAAGGCAGGTGGCGGAAACTTAGTTCCTGCCTTAATTGCAATAATACTTGCCCCCGCGTTAACCGTTGGTGCAATGTTTTTGCTTATCAAAATTAATAAGCCTGAGGAAACAATTAAACCTCAAATTACCGAAGGCGGTCAGCCCCTAGATATGGAACCTTCTGGTCAAGAGAAATTTTACGAATTAAAATCATTAATTACCAATTTAGGCGGGCCGATAAAATCACGGTACATTAATTTAGAATTAAAGATTGAAGGACAGGCTGGTGATTTCGAGAAAGTACTCGAAATGAATGAACACAGGATTCGTGATAAGGCTCTCGCGATAATGGGTGGGTACACTTACGAAGATGCTCAACTTGATGGTTTCCAGGAAAGGGTCCGTGTTGATTTAAAAAAGGGTTTTTCTTCAATTCTTCGAAAATACAGGGATGGAGAAAGCGATTTAATACGACAGATTTATTTCATGCAGTTCGTTGTTCAGTAGTTCCTCAATTTATTTAGTTTAATGTCATCCGAATCAAATTTTAAAGACGAGAGTTTTGATCTAAGCGAACTACAAGGTTCTGAAGGTCAGAAACCTGTTTTTAACTGTGATGGTGAAAAAATTATTGATCTGTCTGCTGTAAAGATCAAAAAGTATGATTTTACTAATCCTATTGTTTTATCAGACTCAGATTTAAGTAAGTTAAAGACTAAGTCAGAACAATTTGTTTACTACCTAGCGGGTCATCTATCCATGTTCTTGCGAACTGAGTTTAATCTTGAACTCGAAGATTTAACTGCCGATTTATATTCTAATTTTACCCAGTCCATCAAAAACCCATCCTGTATAACAATGTTTAAACTACAGGAATTAAATGGTGTTTGTTTGCTTGATGTGAATTCACATTTATCTGCTACAGTTGTAGACAGAATACTAGGGGGGCGAGGCTCAACAAATCCGGAAGAACGAGGTTTGACAGATATTGAGAAAGCGTTGGTAGAAGATTTTAACCAAATTATTTTAGAGGAGTGGTGCAAACAGTGGCACAATACAATGAATCTTACCCCTTCGATCATTGGTACAGAAAGTTCAGGTAAATTTCTTCAAACATCACCTTCAGATGCAATGATGCTCATTATGAGTATGGAAGCGTCTTTTGGCGATGTCTCTGGTCCAATGAGAATAGCCGTTCCGTACTACACCCTTGAACCGGTTGTTAGTCGTTTATTGACATCTGTATCAGTAACCGAAAATAAGACGGTTAAACCTCCCAGGTGGCACGAGATTTACGATGAAATACCAGTCTCAGTTTCTGCAGAGTGGGACGCATTCGAATTGAGTTTGAGAGATCTCTCTAATTTGGAAGTAGACGATGTAATTGAAATGTCTTCTGCTCTAATCGAAAAAACGAATTTAAGGATAGAGGGCAGAACTTGTTTTATTGGTGAAATTGGATTAGAGTCTGGTAAAGTAGCATTTCAAGTCAACGAAAGTATTGTCGAAGCTGTAAAATTAATCGGAAAAAAACATGGATAGTAAAAAAATGGATATAGTGATGGACGTGAAAGTAAGTGTCACTGTCCAATTAGGAACAGCGGAACTTCCCATGAAGGAAGTTGTAGAACTCAGTCCTGGAGCTCAAATTCAGTTAAAGCAAAATGCGAAAGACCCAGTCAGTCTTCTTGTTAATGGAAAACTTATTGCACATGGCGAAGTTGTCGTGATTGACGATCGATTTGGACTTAAGATTACCGAGATTGTAGACTCGGCTTCGTGACTTTTTACAGTTTTCTACTGCATTGTGCAGTTGAAATATATAGATCCTCGATTTTGAAATGATAATATATCATTTTGCTTCTACTCCTTCTATACTGGGTTCTGATACAGAACTTCTTTATTTATGGATTCGGGTAGTAGGTTTTATTGGAATACTTGCTGCGAGTGCTTACTTTTTGTCATCATACACGAAAAAGAAAAGGACAAAGTTAAATACAAAAGCAACAGGAAAGATAGAAATTGCAGATACTTGTTCTTTAGGAAATAGGCAGTTCTTGATGGTAGCTCAATATGGCACTGAAAAACATTTGCTAGGAGTAAGTTCGAGTTCAATAAACCATCTAGCTAAATTGGGAAATACTTCTAGCCAAATCAAAGATTTAAGCTTGAGCAAAGTAGAAGTAGAAGAAGATTAATATGAGAAAACTTACATTCTTTTTGCGTAAAGTGAGGCTTGTTTCTTTAATTCTACTAGGTTTTTTCTGTTTTAGCTATTCGCACACAGCTCTGGATGCGCAAACATCTGGCACTGGAGCGCCGGGGCTTAGGATTGATGTAACCGGTTCAAATGATGAAGGAGATTTTGGAGTGGCTATTCAGTTAGTTGTTGCCATGACCATTCTCTCTTTGGGTCCATCTGTGATAATGATGATGACCTGCTTTACTAGGATGATTATTGTGCTTGGTTTTGTCCGAAATGCAATTGGGGTAAATTCGGCACCATCTAGTCAAATAATTGTTGGATTAGCTCTCTTTTTAACTTTTTTTGTAATGGGTCCAGTTTGGAATAAAATTTACGACGATGCTGTTACTCCTTACATGTCAGCAACCATGAAATCAAGTGATGCCCTAATGGTCGCAACTGCTCACATGAAGGACTTCATGATGAACCAAACTAGGCAACAAGACGTGCAATTTTTTCTAGAAATTTCGAGGCAAGGTGCTATGACTCGTGATCAATTGCCCTTGAGTATTGTTGTCCCCTCATTTGTCCTAAGCGAGCTCAGAACTGCATTTCAAATGGGTTTTCTTATTTTCATCCCCTTTATTATTGTCGATTTTATTGTTGCATCAACTCTCATGTCTATGGGAATGATGATGATGCCTCCTGTGGTTATTTCCATGCCATTTAAACTACTACTTTTTGTACTTGTGGATGGTTGGTACTTAGTCATTCAGTCTTTGGTCAATAGTTTTAACATTGCCTAATTAAAGCCCTTATTAATGACAATAGAATTGGCAGTCGATATAATGAGAAATCTATTGCAGACAGGTTTAATCCTCGCTGTACCCATCTTAGGCACGGCAATGGTAATTGGTCTATTGGTTAGCTTCATTCAGTCCATTACAAGTTTACAAGAACAAACTCTGACCTTTGTTCCCAAATTAGTTTGTGTATCGCTTGCAATTGTACTTTCTGCCAATTTTATACTCAAAACTTTGATGGAATTTTGCATTTCTATGATCAATATGATACCGACTATGGCTCTGTGACTATTGAAGCCAGTCAGATTGTAGTATGGGTACTCGTTTTTTTAAGAACAGGAGCTTTCTTCATGGGAATTCCTTTATTTGCGGGCAAAATGATACCAGTCAAGATCAGAACTGCATTTGGATTACTTCTTTCTTTGCTCATTAATCCAATAGTTCCCGCAAATCTTGAAATTGCTAATCATTTTGCAGGAGCAATCATTTTATCAATTAATGAAATTTGTATTGGTTTATTATTGGCCATGGTTGTCCGTATGGTTTTTTTCGCGGTCGAACTTGCCGGACACCTCATTTCTTACGAAATTGGACTGATGGCAAGTAATAGTGTTAACCCACTGCTTGGTTCTACAGATTCTACAATTACTACACTTCTATATTATTTTAGTCTTCTTGTTTTTTTTATTTACGGTATCCACTACGATGTCCTCAAAGCCTTCTTGGTAAGTTTTGAGCTTCTTCCCATAGGGTCATTCTTTTTGACCGCCAACCCCACCGTTGAATTTGTGAATGAAGTAAGTCATGTTTTTATTTTGGGGACTCTTATTGCAGCTCCCTTC
Source organism: Opitutia bacterium (assembly GCA_018675995.1). Taxonomy (GTDB): domain Bacteria; phylum Verrucomicrobiota; class Verrucomicrobiia; order Opitutales; family Seribacteraceae; genus Seribacter. Next base: position 5,466 of record JABGWZ010000024.1, read on the forward strand.
ATCGCATTGAACTTTCTCATCAATATCTCTTTCGCAGTATTGGGTAAAGCCGTGCCTAAGATGAATGTTTTTATGACTAGTTTTTCTATTCGGATCTTATCCGGTTTAGTTTTACTTGTTTCTTCAATCCTTTTGATCACTTCATATATTGTAGATAATAGTAAAAGATCCGTTGAGGTTATGTTGAAAATAATTCAACCCTGATAAATAAATGTCAGATGTAGATAAAAGTTCTAAGACAGAACCTCCGACAGCAAAAAAATTGGCTGAATCTCGATCGAAAGGTCAATTTGCTAAAGCACCAGAAATTGGGATGACCCTAACTTTACTAGCCGGTTTGGTAGTTATTTTGTTCTACGGACCAGATAAGGCTAAAGAGGTAATGGGTTTTACTAAATCTATAATGGAAAACCTCCACACCATCAATACCAACCAAGAAGGCATTGCAACTACATTGCAAGATGCATTTCTATTGCTTGGAATTGTCGTTTTTCCCATGCTTTCATTGACCTTTATCGCTGCCTTTATTGCCGAGGGTTTACAAACTGGTTTTCGTTTAACTCCGAAAGCAATGGAGCCTAAATTAAGTAAATTTAATCCCATTACAGGAGCCAAAAGAATTTTTGGAATTAAGGGACTCAAAGTATTTATGATCGATTTTTTAAAGTTTTTGATTATCGGTACAGTGGTTTGGCTTACCTTGGCTCTTTTCTTGGATGACCCTATTTTTTATGCACCAATACCGATTACGCACCTACCTGCCTTTATTTATGATTTGTTTGTAACAATGTTTGCTATTTTGGTTCTCTTATTGCTGATCATCGCAATCATTAATTACATGATAAAGAAGAAGGAAAATGATGAGGAGATGAAAATGACCAAGGACGAAGTAAAGGAGGAAACGAAAAGTAAGGAAGTTGCCCCTGAAATCAAATCTGCTCAAAGAAAGAAAGCAATGGAGTTACTCTCAGGGCAAAATATGATGGATGTTGGTACCGCTGATGTTGTAGTAACCAACCCCACTCACTTTGCGATTGCACTTCGTTATGAAAAAGGCATGGATCTTGCTCCAGTCGTGGTAGCGAAAGGAGAAAATCTATTGGCTAGAAGGATAAAAGTACTTGCAGCAGAACACGATGTGCCGACCATTGAAAATAAACCAGTGGCGAGGGCACTTTTTGTGCTCGGTAAGGTAGGCGATACGATTCCATTGGAATTTTATCAGGTAGTTGCTGAAATTTTAGCACAAGTCTACAAAACCCATGCTTATTACTTTCATCGGTTAAAAGCTCGTCGATTATTGGCAAAACCCATCGCCTAATATTATTTGATGAACGAATTTATTGAAAAATTGAAGGGTAATCTAGCTAAGTTTAGCGGGAATTCAGATCTAGGGTTCGTTTTTGGTTTATTTGGTGCTGTCTTACTTTTAGTCGTTCCCGTACACAAGGATATTTTAAGTATCCTTCTTGTTGTCAGTATCGCCATATCATTACTGATATTGCTCACGGTAATATATGTGAAAGATCCCCCTGAGTTTTCAGTTTTTCCCACTTTACTGCTTTCAGTTACCCTTTACAGGTTGGGCCTCAATGTAGCGTCTACTAGATTGATCTTACTAGACGGAGATGCAGGTTCTGTTATTGAATCGTTTGGTACTTTTGTGGTAGGCGGCAATTATGTGGTTGGAACGGTGATTTTCTTAATTTTGGTTATCATCAATTTTGTTGTTATTACTAAGGGTGCTGGGCGAATTGCTGAAGTTACTGCAAGGTTTACATTGGATGCTATGCCTGGGAAGCAAATGTCTATCGATGCAGAGATGAATTCCGGAGTAATTACCGAAGCCGAGGCCCTTTCCAAAAGAGAAAAAATTCAAAAAGATGCAGACTTTTATGGATCAATGGACGGTGCAAGTAAATTTGTTCGTGGAGACGCGGTTGCTGGTATTTTCATAACTGTGGTCAACAT
>JABGWZ010000023.1 GCA_018675995.1 Opitutia bacterium
CCTTCGTCTACTTCGGTCTCACAGCTGCAGATAAAAATATCATCCTCTTCATTACTGACGACCAATCCGCCACCCTGGGTTGCTATGGTGACCCGATTGCCCAAACCCCTGCGATCGATTCCCTAGCTACGGATGGCACCTTATTTTCTAATGCATTTGCTACAACTGCAAGCTGCTCGGCAAGTCGATCCGTGGTTATGAGCGGACTTCATAACCACGCCAATGGACAATACGGTCATCAGCACTCCTTCCATAAATTTTCCAGTTACTTTAATATAATCGGATTATCCCTCCCTCGTAATCTAACAAACGCGGGCTATCGAACTGGACACATTGGAAAATACCATGTCTCTCCTGAAGAAGTATTTCGGTTTGAGACTTACCTAAAAGGAAACTCTCGAAATGCAGTTCAAATGGCCGAGCAAACACAGGAATTCATAACAGCTGAAAGTGACCAACCGTTCTTTCTCTATTTTGCCACCTCGGACCCGCATCGTGGAGGAGGCAAAGATAAGAATTCGAAAAGAACACTCAAACCCGACCTGTTCGGTAACAAGCCGGACGGTAAATCTCACGAAGGGGTTGAAGAGATTTTTTACAGTCCAATGGATGTGCCTATCCCCCACTTTCTGAGCGATACCCCGGAAACGAGAGAGGAACTCGCTCAATACTACCAAAGTGTTTCACGTATTGATCAGGGTTTAGCCCGGCTCATTAAAATCCTAAAAGAAGCCAAACTCTACGATAAAACCATGATCGTATTTACATCTGATCACGGGATGGCATTCGCCGGTGGCAAAACCACTGTCTATGAAGGCGGATTAAAAGTCCCCTTTATCGTACGTAACCCTTATGAAAAAAACCGTGGAGTGAAGCACCCCGCACTCGTAAGCCATATTGATATCACACCCAGTCTGCTTGACTTTGCCGGTGCCTTGGACATTCAAAAAAACCGTCCCATAAGTTGGGAAGATCCCAAAAAGTCATTCCCTCCTCCCAAAACGGGTGTTCCCAAAGACAACCGTGGGGTAACAGGAAAACTGTCTTCTTACCATGGTAAGTCCTGGCTTTCCATACTGGGGAATTCCACCAAAAAACATTGGTCAGAAATCTTTGCTTCCCATACTTTTCATGAAATTCAAATGTACTATCCCATGCGTGTCATTCGGGATGATCAGTATAAATTGATATGGAATATTGCATACCCACTCCCCTATCCCTTCGCATCCGACCTTTGGGCAGCAAGCAGTTTCCAAGCACAGTATCAAAAATCAATGAGTGCTCCCTACGGTCAAAAAACGGTTCGCGATTATATTCACCGACCTGAATTTGAATTCTTCAAAATTGACCAAGATCCGAATGAATCTAAAAATCTTGCCAACAGTTCGAAGCACGCCGAAAAACTCAAAATCTACAAGGAAAAACTAAAATCCGCCCAATCCAAATTTCACGATCCATGGATTATGAAATGGAATTATGAGTAAAGGTTATCACTTTACCATTTTCCATACATCGGATTGGGAAGAAGAAAATTCGTTTTACCAAACTCCTGCTTCCGGTCACTCGGAAAATCCCCCATCTGGTCACCCACATATCCAATCACTTTTAACGGGCCGACCTTTTTCATTCGGCCCGTCCCGTCAGTCACTTCTTTCCTCCTGACCTCCTTAAGATCATCCTTATCAAGCCTGAGCAAAAATAAATCCCTTGGATCCAATACCTTAAGTGCCTGCAAATTCTCTCGGGTTGGTTTAAGATTATCATTCATCCGATTGCTTAGGAAGACCACCCGGACACCCTTTTTCCTGACCGTGCTCAAAAATGCCTTTGCCCCTGGGATCAGTCCAGCCTCCTTACAATTCACCCAGTCCGACCAGGAATCCTGGGTAAAGCTCAGTCCAGCCTTCCATCTCTCCACCTGATAATGACTGTTATCTAGAACAGTTTCATCCAGATCCACCACCACCGCTAGATTCCCGGAATTCTTTTCAGCCTTCACCCTTCGAAGTATAGCCACAGTAGCCTGATGACATAACTGTTCGCACAAAATCCTGTAC
>JABGWZ010000022.1 GCA_018675995.1 Opitutia bacterium
CGGGGCACGATGCGCGTGACGGAAATTTAACCAGTTCCGTAACCGTAACCGGTACGGTGGATATGAACACAACGGGTACCTATATTTTAACCTACTCCGTGGCCGATGTCGCGGGAAATACCGCCACCGCCAACCGTACCGTCACAGTGGTAGGCAACCGCTCGGTGGATCTAAATGCCACCGTGGCAATGGATATGCTCTGGGTGCCAGCCGGCACCTTTACTATGGGCAGTCCGACTACGGAAGCGGGCAGGCAATCCGATCGTGAAGACGAGCATAATGTGTCCCTCACCAAAGGGTTTTACTTAGGTAAATATGAGGTGACCCAGGCTCAGTACGAGGCGGTGATTGGATCAAATCCGAGTGAGTTTAATGCGACGGGCAACGGGAATCGACCAGTTGAGAAAGTAAATTGGACGGAGGCGGTTGCGTTTTGCACCCAGTTAACCACGCAAGAGCAGGCAGCAGGCCGATTACCTGCCGGTTGGGCTTATGTGCTCCCCACCGAATCGCAATGGGAATATGCCTGTCGTGCAGGCACAACCACGGCCTATTCCTGGGGTACGACAATTGCCAGTTCGAATGCGAATTATAATTGGGACGGCGGTGCTAATGACGGAAACGATTTTAAACAAACCCGCGATGTGGGGCAATATGCAGCCAACCCGTGGGGCTTTTTTGATATGCAAGGAAATGTCTGGGAGTGGACCGCAGACTGGTACCAAGCGGCCTATCCCACAGGCAACCCGATAATCGATCCGACCGGTCCGGCTTCGGGCTCGAATCGTGTCAATCGGGGTGGTTCCTGGAGCCACGCCGGAGCGCACCTGCGTTCTGCTAAGCGCAACAGCAACCCCCCGAGCCACCGCAGCACCAACCTTGGCTTCCGTGTTGGTTTCCAACAGCAATAGTAAGGGAGCTATGTACGGAAGGATGACGGACATGGCGGAAAGGAAAGGCGGAGCGGGACGGGCTTGGACCAAAGGGGCGATAGCCCAAAAGGGCCATGCCAGGCACGTGGAGCCCCGGCGTAAATTCGCATCCTAGACTACCGTTTCTGACACTTTGTCATCGCGAGGGCATCCTTCACCACAGTTTTGTCATCGCGTGCCCCTTGCGGGCGTGGCGATCCACTGTGACCCAGTGAGCGAACCGTATTGTCCGTACGCGCCCATTGCATACAGTGGATTGCCGCGTCGTCCGCTCCCCGCTTCCTCCTCGCAATGACATTAACCCTGAAAAAGTGATCTTTTAAATAAAGCGAATTAATTTCTTTGAGAAGTAGACCGTTTTTCACTAGGTTTTTTCGAAATTATGACAAGCTATCTTTTTTTGGCAGGTGCGATTATATGTGAGGTTATTGGTACCCTGCTTCTTCCATACTCCAAGAATTTTACCAAACTATATCCCAGTGTATTTTTGGTGGTATTTTATATATCCGCTTTTGTTTTTCTTTCCTTTGCGGTGAAGGAAATTCCATTAACAATTGTATATGCCACTTGGTGTGGAGTGGGAATCTTTCTGGTGTCCATTTTGAGTTATTTTCTCTTTGGTGAATCCGTTCCGTGGCAGGGAATTGTGGGACTGGTCTTGATTGTGGTCGGGGTGACCTTGGTCAACGGGTTCCGTGTTGAGCCTTCCTAAGAGATTTTTTATGCAAGTATCTTACCCAAAACAGTGAAAGTGTTTTCTTTGAACCCGATCGCTTTCTTAATAAATACATCCCGTTCCAAGGGGTTTTTGATTTTTCGGGATTTGAAATAATCTGACTTGTTTAACAAATTTCCCATCCAGGGACCAAAACCGCCTGAGGGAATGGGAAAGTCACTCCCATGAATTACGCGTGGTTGAATTTTTGGATCGAGTAGGGCGGGGATTGTACGCCAGCGGTTCGGACTGGCAAGAGCACTGTTGTCGGTAAAAAGATTTGCGAATTGGTCCATCATTCTGAGTAGATCCGCGGTATAATCCGGATCCCATAGTCCGGATTTACCTGCCCCATGGGCCGCGATTACTTTGACTCCGCATTCAAGGGGAAGTCCAAGAATACGGGGATCGGCAAATTTTGTGTTGAGCACGGGGACGGAAAATTCTCCTCCGGTGTGAGCAAGGAAGGGCATGTTGAGCTTGGCGAGTTTTTCCCAAAATGCCCGGTAGCGATTATCTGAACAGTCGACATTATGACAGTTGGGCAGAAGTTTTAGGACTTTGGCACCTTCTTCAGCACATCGTTCCAGTTCTTCAATGGCATCCTTTCTGGCTGGATGAATAGAGCAGGCAGGAATGATCTGAGCATATTTTTTTGCCAGCCTGAATACATGATCATTGGGGACATAAAATTTTGCTTTTTCCTTAAGGCAGTTTCCATCTTCGTCGTAGGGATAATCCATGGCGAGCAGGAGAACGGCATCGAGTGAAGAGTCATCGATCAGCCCAATCAGTCTTTGCTCATAGGCTTGATCAATACTCAGTTGGCGACTGGACTTTAAAATCCCCGCCTGTGCCTTAACGATGGGCTCGACTATTCGGTCGAGCAAGGTGCTGGATCTAAGCCAGCATCCACTGCCGTTGGATCCATCTCCCACGAAGTGAACATGTCCATCAATTCTCACAATTCAGAACCTAATTTTAAATTTTTTGTAAAAGCTCCCGCACCGCATCTTCTTTTTTTGCTTTTTTCCAACTTCTCAGAGTAAGCCTGGATTTCCCGGGCAGCCTGCTCAATAGATAGCAAATGCAACCATGTAAGAGGAGACCGGTGAGTGAGCTAAAGGTAAATTTAAATAATATAACCACACAAAGTAAACCGACGCCCCATGTCAGTAGCGCGAGAAAATTGACAAACCAAATTAGTTTCTTCGATGTTGAAATAAGGAGCATCGAGTGATCGCAGTTTATACAGTGTGGCACTTCAGCAATTTCGGAATAAAAACCACCGTCCATGTCTGCCCGGTTGAAAGTGTCCCATTTTCTCTGGTAATCCGTAAAGGCATGGCAGGTATAGCACCAGGGTTCCTCTTTTTCTTCGGGTGGGTCGAGTGATTCAATATCTTCGACATCTATCTCCATTTTAAGAAACGGAAGAGGTGTTGGTTTTGAGAATACCCTTGCTTATATCATGGGTTATTGGAGTGGCCAGTTCGATACCATATTTATCTTGAAGCTGGTAAGCCGATTCCCTGACTTTATTTCCAGTCTCGATGATTTTATGAGGTGATTTAAGGGTGTATGCGATTCGCCATCTTACCCCATGGTCTCCACATTCTTTATTTGCCACGACATAGCCACCGTTTTTATCAATCAATCCATCACTCACGGTTTGATTCCAAACTTCAACAAGCATTTCTTCAATTTGTTCCTTGGCTGTTCCGTACCCAAACCAGAAATCCTCAAATTCACGAATGCCTTTTTTTAGATCGGTTTTTAAAACATCTACACGGGCGAGACGGAGTTTAGAGTTGGGTAGGATGACATCGTGTTTATTAACGAGGTCGCGGACAATGGTCTGGAAACTATCAACCTGTAGAACAATTGCGGTGAGATCTTCATCTCTTATTTTTATAACATCTCCTCTTTCGATTCGTCCCTGACTGATAATTAAAATTCCACTGAGGAAATCACCTGCCCAGTATTCTTTGCTGGCAAAAATAAAGAGGGCAAGGAAGCCTAGGACACTGGTTGTTTGCAACCAATCCTCAAACCCCCAAATATTGATCAAAAGAACAATGGTTATGGTAAGGATGATAAATGATACAAAAAGCTCCAGTGTTCTTGATGTATGAGTCTCTGTGGTCCGTGCAAAATCTTCTATGGCTTTACTTTTCCCATACTTTTTAAGAATGAACGCCTCGGCAAAATGGATAAGTAAATAGCTGGCAAGAATGACCAGGAAAGTTTGACTAATTGAACGTCCCAGAGAGATTTCAAAAATTACCGCAACCAAATAGGTAATAAATAATACCAGGTTGGTGACATGTAAAATTCGCAGTCGGGCCTGACTATTTTTGGTGTCCTTAATCTTTCCATAACGGGTGGCAAACCACTTGGAAAATATGAGGATAAATAAATTTACCGCTAAGGTGAAGTGGTCAATGGGTTTGAGCACTTCGAGATGCTCCTTAATGATGGAAGGAAAATTTTCGAAACCAATATTTAGCAAGAGATCCTGCATATAATCAAGAACCCTAAACTTTTACCTTAGCAAAACTCAAGGAAATTACTAACTTATAAAGGTAAGGCAGATAACAAATGAGTTGATTTCCAAGTTTTTCCGAATGCTGTTGAACTTAAAGGTTCATGCCATCGGGTACGATAGTTTGGATGTCTTTTAGCATTTTAAGAATTTGGGAAAGGGAATTTTTATTTTTGTCGGTAAAAGCTAATTTCATTGTTCCTGATCCGGAGGTTTTACTTGAGCTGGATGCCATTTCCAAATGGGAGAAATCCTTTAGCATCTCCATCGGACCGCCAGGCGGGATGGGCAAGTCCATTTTTAAAATGGGGGCGACATTAATTTTGAAAACAAAATCATTCTTTTCAAAAATCTCTTTTCCTGAACCACTAACCGGGTTCTTTACAGAGCCAGACTGAGTGGCTGCGATATGATCTTTGCTGGCAATCAGAAGAAAATCATTCTTTTCGGTAATCGAATAACCCTGCATCATTGCCAACCCAAGTCCCATAGCAAGAGGAGGTGCCGCCTTAAGTTTTAGCCACTTTTTAGTATCGATTGAGGCAGCTACGATAAATTCGGGCCTGGGCATGGCGGCCATCATCATTGCACTCGGATCCATTCCACTGGGAGGACCGCCACCAGGGAAACCTCCGGGAGCACCCGGACCTGGGAAGGGCGAATCTTCCATGTTATCATCTCCAAAGGGATTGTCTTCGGCAGGTGGGGTAGTACCCCCAAATGGGTTTTCTTCGGAAGCACCTGGGCCTCCAGGGAAACCACTCATCGTTGCCGGGTCTGGCATTTTAACATCCGTGATTGAGGCGAGAAATTCACCCGTAAATGAGCTGATGGCATCTCTGATCGTTAAACCATCAAGTTCGGACATGGCTTCGTCCAATTTGATATCATCTCCAAACTCAGGCAAAAGTTCCTTTTCGACATACTCAACAAATTTGAGAAGGTCGAAAGCAAAACCCAACGCGAGGACCGCATCCTTAGGAGCAAATTTTAAGATTCCATCGGAAAATCCACCTTTTCCATAAACCATATCATTACTGGGAGCATCTATTTTAACTTGTCCGACCATTTCACCATCCTCGAAATTTAGGGTAAGCGTGCCACTTCCCCCTTTAAGAGTATCTAGGTTAACATCGTTAAGGTTGGTTACCAAGGTATCGAGAATGGAATCTCCGCCAAACCAGGTCCCAATGTCATTTTTCTCTTTTGAAAACGATACAAAAGAATCTTGGCTTTTAATCAATCCATCTGAACCATCTGCAGTCATGAATTTTTCAATAGACGGTTCTCTGTCTTTGGGTCTATCCGCACCACCTGCATAAAAGAAGTCAGATCCGACGGCAATTTGTGGTTCAGCACCATCGGCTCCACCAAGTGCTTGGTAGAGATGATATCCACCTTTTTCAGTTGGTTTATCCAGACCGGCAAGTAGTTCGATGGTATTCATGAACTTTTCCTTGTCTGACAACTTCCCGGCAAGCCCACCGGTTGGTGCTAAGTTTGTATTTTCGTTAGGAATGAGATGAATTATAAAAGGTTCAGAAACATCGAGTCCCAAAGATGTCGGGTTTTCGAGTGCCTTCGCAACCATGGGAGGTAAGCCTGGGGGCAAAAGAGCCGCGATATCGCCACGACCTTTTTCCAGAAGATCATTTATTCTGATCAAAATAACTGCTCCGGCATCGGAGGGGATCCTTTCCATAAGAGGAGTATTATTACTTGATGATTCAGAATTCTTTTGTTCTTTTTGTGTTACATCTGATTCTTGCGAAGAGCTTACTTCTGTCTGCTCAGATTCAGTTTCATTATTTACAACTTGATCGCCATTTTCATCATCATCGCCGAGTAGATAAACAATAAGAGCAATAATAAGTGAAATTAAAGTAACCCCTCCAATTGAAGCAAAGATTAGATTTTTTTTGCTATCGCCCTTTGTTGATGATGTCTTCGTTTGATTGAACTGGTTCTGAGCATTGCCGATTGCCTGTGTTGCATGACTCTGCTGGGGTTGTTGAGCGGCGGCTGGCTGGCTTAAACCGGGGACTTGAGAAAGAGGAACCCAATTCTGCCCGTCGTGGCATGCTTGATCCTGTAAGTTAAATGCTCCTTGTTGAATATATTGCTGGATCTGTTCGAGAGCGTAGGGACCGTATTGAGTGCCGTCTTTATGGACATAAATATTCATATGCAGGAGTGGGTTTAATTTTTTAAAATAATCTAAAATGATCATTTATGGATGTGCAAGGGTTAAGATTTTATCTATTTTGCTTAATTATATAACACTTAAAGAATGGATAGCCTGACACTTTTTTTATATAACAGAATGTATGAGTGATTTTTTTAAGTGGGTGTCGAATAGGGATTTATCAACAAGAATTGTAGGTGGTTTGAGGCAAAACTTTATCCCCGGCTTAATTTTGTGGATGATTGGTCTTGGCTTGGTCTCAACTTATTACTTGGTTGAATCCGCAAGACCTTTATTTTTACAGATCATCGATTGGAAACAGAATTATGGCTATGTGTATTCTGCTTTTTCTACTGCTTTGTTTGGAGGATTGCTCCCGTTTGTGTTTATGAAACTTACAGGACGGGGGGAAAGTGAAAGTCCTCTGCTTTACGGTTCTATTTTCGTTATTTACTGGGCTTCTCGTGGCATTGATGTGGATGCATTTTATCGGCTACAGGCAATGGTCTTTGGTTCTGGGGTGGATTGGCGAACCATAGCTTTGAAAGTTTTGGTGGACCAGTTTGTGTACTGTGTTTTTTGGGCAACCCCAATTACTGCACTTTTTTATGCGTGGATGGATGTGGGTTTTTCGGTAAAACGATTTAAGGCAGAAAAGACATGGTCAGGAATTTTCGATTTAATCTTAATTTTTATGGTGTCAACCTGGATGGTATGGATTCCGGGAACGGCGATTATTTATTCATTACCTTCCCCTCTGCAGATTCCGCTTTTTAATCTAACCCTTTGCTTTTTTGTAATTTTGGTAAGTTTGTTTGGTAATCAATCAAAGACTCGTGGAAAGCGTGTATAGTTAATTGATCAACCTCGAATTGAAACAATGATGTTCATTGAATCCACAATCGCTTGACCAATGAGTCTTCAAAATAATAGGTATTATGGATGAAAATTATTTTACCCATTTCAACTACTTTGCTTTTTCTTGCCTCGTCATTTTTAACTTTGGCCGAAGATGAACCAAAGGCTGAAGACAAATCCTATTCAGAAAAACTAAAGGAGGCTTATGATAAGGGACTTAAGGGTGCTAAAGAGAAGTATGCTGAAACAGTGGGTGATGGGAAAAAATTAACCGGAAAATCAAAAGAGTGGTTGCTGAAAGATATTGAGAATATTGGGGACTGGGAATACAAGGTTGAATCCTATGGGACTGAGCAGGCTAAAGAGGTTGAAAAAAAGCTTAATGCATTAGGCAAAGAACGCTGGCAATGCTTTTGGGTGGAATCTAATGAGAAGCAAAAAACCTTTTACTTCAAGAGAACTAAATTGAGTTACCTGAGTAAGATACCAACCGGTGCAATCTTACGTATTATGACTGATTTTCAGAATGATTAAAATCGGCTTTATTTGCCTTTTACACAAATAAGTCTTTCGCCGGTACGAAGATAAAAGTCTCCGTTGGACAAAGCAGGAGTTGATCGGCAAACCTCTCCCAAATCCGTTACCCCTAATTGTTTAAATTCCTCACTGTCAGCAATGGCAACCACCTGCCCGTAAGCCGACACACAGAAAATGGTATTACCGGCGAGAACCGGGGATCCAAAATAAGTATCCTGCACTCCCTCCACCCTCGCTTTCCATACCTTCTCTCCGGTTTTCGGTCGAACGCAGGTGATGACTCCATTGTCGGCCCACAGATAAAGCCTGTTAGCAGAGAGCAGCGGGGAGGGAATATGGGGCATAGTTTCTTCCAATCTCCAAACCTCCTCAGCTTTTCCGTTTTTAGAAACGGAAGCTGGGCGAATGGCAACGAGGTGTTTATCAAGTGTGGTAAACCCGCACACCCCCAGTACCAGGTCACCTGCAACAATGGGTGAGGAAATTGCTCGTTCAGAATGGGGACGCCCAAATACAGCGAGTTCCCAAAGTTGTTTTCCTGTCTGAGGTTCCAAACTTGTGAACCCTAACCACCAGTTGGTGAAAATTAATTCGCTTTTGCCATTGGGGCCAGTAAATACACAGGGAGTGGAATAAGTAAGTCGCTTACTTTCACGGGGCACCTCCCATAAGATTTCGCCTGTTTTACAATCTAAGGCATAATGAGCTCCACCGCCTTTTTCCTGATCGTTTGGTACGATCAATCTGTCTTCAAATACAATTGGAGAAACTGCGAAACCATGACCTCCCTTGACTCCCCCTAAATCGGTTTCCCAAAGAAGTTTTCCCTGATGGTTGTGAGCACTGACTTTGAGCTCGGTGGCATGTCCCCAAATGGAATAGACATTTTCCTTATCCAGAGCGGGGGTGCTGGATGCAAAACTATTAAATCGATGGGTTTTATGATTTTGGGATGGATATGAGCGGGTCCATTCCACCGTTCCATCCTTCGCATTTACACATAAAATCTTTCTAGTCTTTCCTTGGTCAGTTGATGAATTTACAAATACACGGTTACCCCATACCGAAGGGGATCCATGTCCTTCGTCACTTAATGGTAGGGACCAACGATAGGAATTCTTTTTCCAACTCGAAGGTATAGTACAAGGGGCATATCCATCTCCATTATTCCCACGAAAACGAGGCCAGTTCTCCATTGCCTGTGAGAATGAGTAAAAACCAACCAGGGAAATAATTAATAACAACTTGTTCATTTAGATTTTCTTAATCTTTATATTTTTAAACCAAACGACTTGTCCGTGGTTTTGAAATCCAATGTGACCGGTTCTCGGAAGATTTTTAAGGGCAGTTTTAAATTTATTGGTTGTACCATCTGGGTTTTTACCGACCTCCTTCCAATCGTCTAAATTGACCGAGAATGCCAGTTGGCCGTTTAAGAAAAAAGAAACCCGAGAAGCTTTGCAGGTTAGTTCAGCATGATTCCATTGTCCGACCGGATTTGAGAAATCTCCCTTTGGTGCCACCCCATCATAAAAAGAAGCATTGAGTTTTCGTGGAGGAAGTATCTTTTTTGCTTTTTTTTGAAATCCTACGTTATCCATCAACTGGATCTCAAAACCATTTTGAACGGGATCATTTTTATCTGATCGGTAGAATATTCCTGAGTTTGCTCCTGTAGACAGTTTGTAATCAAGTGACAGTTCGAAATCACTAAATTCTTTCTTCGTCCATAAATAACCCATACCTTTAAGCCGTTCGACTCCTTTTTTATCCTGAACCTTTTCCATCCGGCAAACCACGGAACCATCTTTTTCAATTTCCCACGCCCCGGGTTTTAGTTCAAAGGAATTCAAATCAGATCCGGAAAATAGAACCCTTTCTTTTCCAAAGATCGCAAGGTTTAGAAGGTTTGCGAATAGGAAAATCGCAAGAATTTTCATTGAGGAGTTGTGGGTTTTCGGGTTCGTGGGGGTAAGCGTTTTACTACGGATTGGGGAGGGTCTTCCTCGGGAACCTGAAGGTTTTTCCGGTGCAGGGCAAGTTGTCGGGAAAGCCGGTTCTGCACCACAGCATATTCCGCACGTCCATATACGCTGGTGATTTCGTTCGGGTCATTCTTGAGGTCGAAGAGTTCCCATTGGTCGACATCATCCTCATAAAACCGAATCAATTTATAGCGTCCATCCGCAACCCCGTAGTGTCTACGAACCCAATGGTATCCAGGATATTCATAGTAATGATAATAAAAACTTTTTCGCCAGTCTTTTGGGGTCTTTCCTTTGAGCAGGGAGACCATGGAACGA
>JABGWZ010000021.1 GCA_018675995.1 Opitutia bacterium
GTCAGCTTAGTGGGTACTGATCTAAACTTAGCCGAGCTCAGGAAGCAAAAAGTATTGGCACAAGCGAACGCTCGAATGGGTATGATGGTAGCGTTGGGAGAAATTCAAAAACACTTGGGGCCGGATACACGAATTTCGGCAACTGCAGATATTTTGGATGAAAGAGTCGAATCAGGTGAGTTATATGTTAACCAAAAGTATGATGCCAGTCTTTCTGTATCAAGCGGAGTAGACCTTAATGAGGACAACCAATATAATAAGTTATCTTTTGGGCAGAGGTATTGGACTGGAGTTTGGAAAAACCGTGCAAAAAGTAAAGGAGGGCTTCAGCCAGGTGCCAGACCATTTCCAAATATTTTAGAAACCGGGAATTCTGTTAATAAAACTATTATGCCAGATTCTGAATATGACCCACACCCTGCTGTTGAAGTCGCTTGGTTAGTTAGCGGTAACGAGGGTTACGAAAAAAAATTAGCTGTTTTAATGGGTTCGGGGTCTTTTGCATCCAGAAAAGATTATATTGAGATACCTGACGCAATTGAGAAAGACCAAAGATATTTTATCGGGAGCCAATCTTCTTATGGTCAGGAAGAAAATGCTTGGGAGGATTATTTCCAAGTTGTTCGGTCAACTTTTTCAAATATGGGGTCGGACGAATATGAACCTAATTATTATCACCCGTTGGTGGATCTGCCCGATCCAGATGATAGTCAATTCCTAAATCAAACAGTATGGATTTTAAAAAAACCTTTACTTAAATCAAGTTATGACCCTAAAAACCCAAGAGATTGGAAAAATCACCTTGCTGGGGAACCGGTAAAGGTCAGGAAGACAAAATTTGAGTTACCTGACGAGGGAGATGGGTTGGGAAGCAATCCGGGTTCATATGCTTATTGGGTCGGAGATGAAGGGGTAAAAACAAAAGCAAACTTAGTGGACCAGAATAAAGGAGAAAATGTTTGGGATGATCTTTCGATTGCAAAAGAACCAAATTTGGAAGCGGGTTTTGGTATTACTTTCGCTCAATCCATTGAGAAAGAACGCCAAAACATTCTGTCGCTTGGAATGTTTACTGAAATTGACGAGGTTAGCGGAGACACGACGACAAAATCCAATAGCATGGCTGCTCATTTTCACTCACTTACCACCGATTCTTATGGCGTACTTTCCGATGTTAGAACGGGTGGATTGAAAAGAGATTTAAGTGCTGCTTTTGCTGTTGATTCAGAATCGACTTGGGAGAAAGATTTCAAGGGTTATTTATATCAGGACAGAATTTATTATATGAAGAACCTGTCTTTCAGGTCCAACGCTTTTGCAAATCAATGGAACGACCAATCATCGGGTCAATTTTCACCCTCTATTGATGATAAAAATTTTGTTTTGGCTGGTCCTCGTTGGTCTACTCTTAAAGCTTTCCATAATATGTGGGAGGAATTGGAATCTTCTGGAAGTTTGCAAGATGATGAAATTTTACCTGATGGTTTTCCGAGAATTGTCGGTGATAATAATGTAATTTACCCATTCCAATTCCCGCCCAATAGGCCCAATGGAGAAATGGGGGTCAAAAATATAGAGGATCGAATCAATTTATTTAAGGAACCTACTATGCGACCCGAGCCTAAAAATCATCCAGTTGTTCCGTCATTTGTTGAATTTAAATTTTCCGCTGTTCCAACATGGACATCTGACAATAAACTTGCTCTTGCCATGTATCCCTCGGTTGCTTTTTGGAATCCATACAATGTTCCTCTAGCCATGAAAGATATTTTTATTGAGGTTCCTATGAATGTGGATACTGCAGCTTATAATTCAAGGGAGTGGGATTTATTTAAAAAATGGTACATCCATAACCCCAATGGAACAGCGAGTTATATTCCTGATCATTTATCCACAAGTAATACAACCATGCCTGCACAAAATTGGCAGGTTCCTCCCGGTTCGAGGCCTTATATTGATACTAATGGTAACGGCAGATGGGACCCGGGGGAACCTCGAACTAATATACCCCGCCCCCCACCTAAAAGACCAGGGGTGGTAGGCGGAGGTGGACCTAACCTTGGGGATAATCACTTCAGGTTTCGTCGTGGTTGGATGTTTGATCACTCTTTTAATTTAAGAGATATTCGGCACCCGCAGGGATCCAATTTTGGGACCTTTAGAAACGATACACGATATACTGGTTTCCCTCCTGACCTTCCACCATGGGGAAATAATGGATTGGTACCTCGATACCATTTTTTTAGAAGCCTTAAACAAGATTCTTCTAACCTTACCTCTACCCGGTTGACTAGCGAAAGGCATTTGTTGCTTAAAATCAGTAATTTGCAATTGGATGCTGGTGAAAAAGCTCATTTTGTTGTTTCCCAAGACCAAACATGGGAGTGGGTAGGTCTTAGCAATTCAAATAATGTTCAATATATTGAGGCATCCTTATCTAAGGGCGACGAAGGTTTTCCTTATGCTTTAATTTGTAAAACTGGATTGACGATGACGCCAAGTGAGCCATTAACAATGCGTTTTAGGATTCATTCCATTAGAGGAGTAAATAGAGTCGTAAAAGAAGATTTTGACCTCAGGACTGGAGAGCGCGTTCAAAGTAGTTCCTATTTTAGACCTCAGGGAATAACAGTCTACGGGAATGATCCCCGATCCAACTCTTTGACTAACTTAAAAATTATCAAAAAGGTCACAAAAGAATTCCCCTTAGAAATTGGAAGCGGGCATTTAGACTTTTCGCAAGCTTCTCTATTGGCTAACAACATAAATGCTCATTCTTCAGCTTCTTTGATTGGTAATGGGTTTAGGTTAAGATGGGAGTTTCCAGGAACTGCAAACTCGGTAGTTTTTAATCAATATAACCCTCGGGCACTTGTTGACAGTTTGCAGGAAGGATATGGAAATAATTGGAAAACAGAAACTTTTAATAGCACTCATTATCGTGGAAAAGGTCGTTTTCATAGTACTTATAATAAAAATAATTTTAGCTTCTATTCTCATCCATTAAGGGGTGATGACTTGGACCCTGCTATAGATTTCACAACTGTTTCTTCAGCAATTGCTGCCTTTGAAACAGAAATAAGTCTAGACGCGATTGTTCCCAAAGCCGGTCTTTCAAATAGTGCAGGATTTTTCCATGAACAAATGAGCATGGGTTCTTCTATGACCTCAAGTAATTCTGCCGTAATGTTCGATCTTCCTCGATCTCCTCTCTTGTCCATCGGGCAATTAAAGCATGCGAATCTCAATAACTACTCCCATGGGCCATCCTACATTGTTGGAAATTCTTATTCGTCCCCGCAGGTGGGTCGTTATAAAAGTTGGGCTAGGGTTCGGGCTTTAAAAGCTCAGCCCAAAGGATCAATGGATATTGTAGGCCAAAAGGCAAAATTCAATTTCTTCACTGATATTCCTGGGGTTGGAAATACATACATAACCTTATTTCCTTGGCTAAATAATTGGAATAATGAATACGGGGCGATTCGAGATGATGATGCACAGAACGAACATCAGAATATAACCCTAGATCATTCCTATTACGCAAATCGTGCTCTTTTTGATGGTTATTTCTTTTCGGGATTAGATGATTTGAATACATTCACTTCGATTCCTGCCGATTTTGTACCAGGAGATAGATTATCTCCATTTAGGAATTCTCGGTTGGTTCCATTTCTTAGAGAAGAGTGGATAGAAAATGGCAGATGGAAAATAACTAATTATGATCAAGGAGACATTGTCAAAGTTGGCAGTTCTCAAAACATTGATTTACGCTATCAAACTCTTGCGGCTGACATTTTAGTCGATGGTGCATTCAATATAAATTCAACCTCTGTAGACGCTTGGGCTTCTCAATTGACTGCCCTCAAAGGGTATCGTGTTCCTGGTGCCTCTTCTCCCACATCTGAAACGCCATTTCCTCGCTTCCTAAATAAGGTAGATGAAAATTCATGGAACAAACTTTGTTCTTTGGATGATAATGAGATTATGGATTTGGCCAAAAGTTTAGTTAAACAAATTAAATTACGTGGACCTTTCCTTTCTTTCTCTGACTTTGTGAACCGAAGGATTCAAAGCGAAGCTAAGGATAGCCTAATATTCTTACCTTTTACTGAATGGCCAAAAGAGACTAGGAATTCAACAATAGGGCTGAGGGGTACGGTTCAGGCTGCGATAGCTGATACTGAAATCAATCAAGGTGGTTTTAAGTTTCGACTAGCGAAGCAACCTATGGGAAATCCTGTTATACCAAAAGTTCCTGAGACGAGATTTCAATCAAACCTATATGTTAATAATCCTTTTATAAATACTAACTATTTTTCTAACAGCAATTTTCAAGCTTCCGATTTTGGCCTGCACGCTATTATTGGGACTCAGTATGCTAACCCAATTACAGGTAGTAAGATGAAACGGGTTGCATTCTCACAACCAGCAACGCCTTCACCTTCTGTCAGTAATCCAATTTGGCCTGCTGATTATATTACATACCCACAACCGTGGGGAATGGGCGTGGAGGATCGTGAAAATGTTCAACCTCCATTTGGTAGACCCGGGTATGTAACACCCGCAACAGACCCATCCGAAGAGCGTGTAGAATATAAAATGTACTACTATGAAAATGCATTTTCTAATGGAGAGGCACCCGATAATTTGTTGGCGGTAGAAAATGTGGCAACAGCTGCAAATAAACCAGGTTGGTTGATGCAAGCAGATGTCCTTAGTCCTTTGGTCCCGGTTACATCCGCAAGATCTGATACTTTTGTCATCAGGGTAATGGGAGAAACTCCGGCAACTGAAGATCAACCATTCTCCTCCCGGTCATGGATTGAGCTCACGGTTCAGAGGACGCCAGATTATGTAAAATCTGATTTGGATGCTCCGCACCATCGCCCTCATGAACCATTTGAAGATTCAAATTTTGATGGAATTTGGAATGGTCGAGATGAGCACTGGCTTGATTTGAATCAAAATAGTCGAGATAAGGATGGGAATGATGTGACTAATGGTATTGAAGCCGGGCCTGATCTTCCAGGAACCGGAAAGACCGGAGCAAGAGGTTTATTTGCGGACGGATTAAAATCTGACTTAAAGTTGAATCAAGATGAACAAGAAGAAACCCTCTCAAACCCTAATAAAGATATTTCTTATCAGGGAATTAATCAGAGGTTTGGGAGAAAATTCAGGATTATAAAATTTCGCTGGTTAAATGAGAAGGACGTATAAAAGCAACTTTGCTTTTTAATCCGAACTGTTGTTTTATCTGTTGATGCTTAAAAAATTTACAAAACAAA
>JABGWZ010000020.1 GCA_018675995.1 Opitutia bacterium
GAGGAAGAAATCATATACAGTCATATGTTAGCCACCCGGAGACGTTTGAAAGAGGAAATCAGTCCGGAAAAAGTTGAATTGTACTACCGTAACAACAACAATTTATTCAAGACTGAAAAAAAAGTTCAACTTGCTGAAATCGCTTTTTCACAAATTGCCGGCGAACCTGAAACCGTCTTACTTCAGCAGGCAAATAAGATTTTAAAGGATATCAGGGAAGACAAGACATTTGAAGATTTAGCCAAAACCAACGGACAAAGTCCGTTTCGGGATGATGCTGGAAATTGGGGAGTTATGGTTGCTGAGAATGAAATTAGAAGTGAAGAAATTAGAAAACAGGCTTTTGCCTTGGATGAAGGAGAAATCTCTGAACCTTTTATCGTCAAAATCCTTGAGAGAAAAGCAGACGGCACGGTTGGTGAATCTGACAAAATTGCCGTCTACATTCTTAAGGTCCTCAAAAAAACCAAAGCAGGACGAAAAACCCTTGATGAGGTGAGACCACAAATTGAACGCAGTTTGGCCTCCCAAATTGAAGCAAAAAGTCACGGACAATGGTTAAGCAAACTAAAAAGAGATGCTTATGTCCGCATTACACTACCCGAATAATATAAATCCTCCTCGCTTTATCTAATTGCTCGTTGGTGGGTAGGGAAAAAATGAAAACTCACCAATCGATCAAGGATTTAAAAAAGGAAGATCGGCCGCAGGAAAGACTTGAGAAATATGGCCCTGGTCCACTGACTGACAGGGAACTATTGGCAATGCTTATTCGTTCCGGTACTGCAAATCACGATGTGCTCGCAATTGCTGATGAAATTATTAAACAGGCAGGTTCGCTTG
The DNA here is from genome assembly GCA_018675995.1 of Opitutia bacterium. GTDB lineage: Bacteria > Verrucomicrobiota > Verrucomicrobiia > Opitutales > Seribacteraceae > Seribacter. The sequence continues at coordinate 844 of JABGWZ010000020.1, forward strand.
CGGGTCTCCTAAGATGGCATGCATCTGACTTTCAAAGAATAAAAGGCATTGGGAAAATTAAAGCACTCCAACTTTCAACCCAGGTTGAAATTGCCAAAAGAATGATGCAAGGTCAACGAACTGAAGAAATCATCTTTAATGAACCTCAAAAAGTCTGGGAATACCTCTATCCTGAAACTCGATCTGATGATGTGGAAAAAGTATGGGTTCTTTGCTTAGATCGTAAAAACCGTTTAATTCGAGCGGAACCAGTTACTTCAGGTACTGCAACTGGTAGCTTGGTTCACCCAAGAGAAATATTTCGACCTGCCATTCGAAGCGGAGCAACAGCTATTATCTTGGCCCACAACCACCCCAGTGGTGACCCCACTCCCAGTTCTGCTGATCTGCGGGTAACCAAAAAGATATACTCCGCATCTAAAACGGTTGATCTGGAAATGCACGATCATGTCGTTTTAGGAGAACTGGAAAACTGCCCAAACAAACTAGGATATTTTAGTTTCTCAGATAACGGTTTACTTGGCTAAACTTTTTCATTCAAAATTCCCAATAAAAATGTCGCTATGATTTATGTTCCATGCAGGTTGTTTATATCTTTTGGTAAAGTTGACAATTTACTTTTTTATCATGTATTATAAATTTATGCTTACTAAGGGTATAAAAGCAGTTTCAATATTCCTAATCTTTCTTTCCCTAGTTCAGGCAAAGAAAAAAGAGAGGAGTAATTTTGATCTTAGGCCAGCTATTGGTGGAGAACAAAGCGGTTGGTTTGATGCAGAAGGCCTTCCAACAGCAATTAAAATTAATAATGAATGGGTTTTACCAAGAAGTGGTACAATGGAATGGCTTATGAGTAAGGGGTATGTGCCAGATACAAAAGATAAAAGTATAATGAAACCAAACCCTTTTGATAAAAGATACAAGAAACCAGGCCCTAAGTATCTACCGTCATTAGCTACAACTCCCCTTGACTATATTTATGTCCCAAAGCCCAAAAAATCGAATGACCCTTTTGCTGGATTGGCCGAACCGATGAAAAGGAAATTTTCTAAAGTCCAGGATAATGTGGATACTAAAAATCAGCCTCCTGGTCCTGTTCTTGAACCGGATCTTCCTGATCTTAAAGACTCCCCCTTTGCAGAACCAAATTTGCCTAATAAGGAAAATCGAAAACATGACCCATTTCAACCCAATTCGAAACCGGGCCTTCCCCCAAATGATCCTTTCGTAGATTCTATCGAAAACCCAACAAATAATCCAGATTCCGATACGAATAAACTTCCCGGAAAAAGTGTGATTATTCCTAAAAATGAACCACTGTAGAATATTATTATTTTGAAATTGGATTAAAGGTTATCCTCCTCAAAGGAGTGTTTATTTCCTTACCCTTTGCAGTTTTTTCTTTATTTACTTTAATTTGAAGTCAAAGGTAGTGTCTTTATGAAATCTTGCATTACACTTTCCTTAGTGCCCTCATTAAAAGGTGGGCCTTGGGTATTATGGAACGACCTTAAAAATGGAATCAAGCAGGCTGCTAGCCTCGGATTCGACGCAATTGAGTTGTTTACTAATGGACCAAATATTGCACCACCCGGCCAATTGAATGAACTTTTAAATGAAAATAATATTGCCTTAGGTGCAGTTGGTACAGGAGCAGGAAAAGTAATCAACGGACTAACACTTACGCACCCTGATGCAGGAATTCGCCACAAGGCAATATTCTTCATCGAGGAAATGATTGATTTCGGGGCTGAAAATAATGCTCCAGCGATTATAGGCTCAATGCAGGGTAGCTATGAGGGAGAAATAAGTCGCGAACAGGCATTGCATTGGCTTGCGGAAGGTCTTGAAACCCTTGGGAACCACGCTCAGAGCAAAGGGGTTAAACTGATCTATGAACCATTAAACAGATATGAAACTAATTTATTCAATCTATACCTAGATGCTTGCAATTTTATAGATCAGTTATCGACTAATGGAGTCACTCTTCTAGCGGACCTTTTCCATATGAATATTGAAGAGAAAGATATAGCCGATGTAATAAAAAAAGGCTTTCGTCACTTAGGACATGTTCACTTTGCAGACAGTAACCGTAGACCGATCGGCTGTGGGCATACAAAGATTGCTCCTATTGCGGAGGCACTTAAGGAGGTTAGATATGACGGATGTATATCGGCTGAAGCTTTCGCATGGCCTGACCCAGTCACAGCAGCAAGGACAACAATAGAATCATACAGAAAGTTTTTCTGCTAAAATAAAATTTCTATTTAATCTCAAAATTGTAAATCTGCACATAAATTTGTAAAATGCTCAAATCAGAAAAAACCACTGAAGCCCCAACTACATTAAAGGGCATTTTATCTAACATAGGACCTGGAATGATATTAGCTGGTTCTATTGTTGGATCAGGTGAGTTAATCGCAACTACTAGAACTGGTGCAGAAGCACATTTTGATTTCCTATGGCTTATTATAATTGGGTGCATGGTAAAAGTATTTGCACAGATTGAATTAGGGAGGCACGCCATTACAAACGGTAAAACTTCGCTGGCAGCATTGAACGAAATACCAGGACCACGCTTTCGCCTCCCAATTGGTCAAAGGATTTTTGATGCCAATTGGTTTTTACTCTTTTGGTCAATCATGTTTACAGCTGTACTTGCACAACAGGGAGGAATAGTGGGTGGGGTTGGTCAAGCCCTCGCTATCAGTTTGCCATTGACTGAAGAAGGTGCCAAGCGAAACCATTATATTTCAAAAAAAATCGCGATGGAAATCGCGATGGAAGAAAATGATGTCGATAAAATTTCTCTGTTAAAAAGAGAAATGACACAATTAGGAGAACCTCCACATTCAAAGGATGATGTTTACTGGGCTTTTATCGTAACTATTCTAACAATTCTCCTTTTAGTTGTAGGTAAGTTTTCTCTCATCGAAAGATTTTCTATTATTCTTGTCGCAAGTTTTACACTTGTAACAATTATTAATTTGTTCGCACTACAAAGCTATGACGCATGGGCAGTTAAACCGGAAGAAATTATTCGTGGTCTATCTTTTAGTTTCCCTGAAGTCCAAAATGGAAAGAATCCATTAATTACGGCAATTTCTACTTTTGGAATTATTGGTGTTGGAGCAGCGGAGCTCTTAGCCTACCCGTATTGGTGTATAGAAAAAGGGTATGGGAAATATGTCGGACCACGTGAAAAAAGCGAACAGTGGCTAAGGCGTGCAAAAGGTTGGATGAAAGTAATGCATTGGGATGCATGGGGAGCAATGCTCGTATATACCTTCTGCACAATAGCGTTTTATTTACTTGGGGCAGCAATTTTAGGAAGAACTGGCCTTGTACCTGAAGGCTCAGAAATGATTCAGACTCTATCGACAATGTATGAACCTGTATTTGGCTCATTTGCCCGATCAATATTTTTAACTGGGGCTATCGCTGTGTTGTTTTCAACATTCTTTATTGCAATTGCTGCACAGGGAAGGCTTTGCCTCGATGCCATTAAAGTTTCTGGCTTTGCAAAACTTACTAAAAAGCAGAATAAAACTGGGCTGAAACTCCTTGGTGTAGTACTACCTCTAATTTGCGTAACCTGCTATGTTTTCTTTCCAAAGCCAGTAATTTTGATTCTTATATCAGGCACGATGCAGGCAATTATGCTCCCCTTAATAGGGTTTGCTGTATTATATTTTAGGTACACTAAATGTGATCAAAGGTTAACTCCATCTAAGATATGGGATGGATGTTTATGGATTTCATTCATAGGTTTTTTTATAACTGGGGCCTACCAGTTATATTCTAAAATATTATCATGAATGTCTAATTCTGGTTATTCTTAAAACTCGCTCAGATATATAAACATCTCTTTTTCAGACATTGAAAAGAAAAACCAAACCAACCATCTCTCCGTTTCCACAATCGGGAGGGTTCTCTTCTTTTCTCTTTGGATCTGTAACCACATTAATAACTTTAGTTTTTTTAATGCAAAGTATACCTACCCTTCACTCTTCTTTCACATCTACGAAAAATGATCGCACTTTTGAAACTACTATCGAATGGCAAGTAGCACCCAAATTGGACAAAGCCTTTCAGGCAAAGTTTGTTGAAGCAAATCCTAGTATTCCAGAAAACCCACCTGATAATGTAAAGCAATTCTCATTTCGGGACCAACAAGCAGCCCAACCTAAAATTACCCGAAACAATAACTCAGACATTACTCCAAAATTGAATGGTTCAAAGGGAACAGTAAAGATTGTTGACGCCTTAAAAAATACTATGATACCTGACACACAATCTACTCGAGTAGAAAACAACGAAAAAAAATCAGGAAAAATTACCACTCAACTTTCAAAATCACCAATCTCATCCAAGAATACAACCATTGAATCTAAATCGCCTGATGGATTCTTTTCCAAGAAGTTGATAGATGATATAGGCAAAAAGGGTACAGAAAAACTGATTGCTGCCCTACAAAGCAAGAGAATAGATCCAATAATTAGTCACTCAAACAGTAAGGTTCAAATACCCCAAAAGAGACCACAGCTATCTAGGGAACTTATCCATGGACCACTTATGAAAAGTATTACAAGTGCACCACGTGTTGGTACGGTAGCTATCGAATGTAGGTTGCACCCTTATGGTGTCTACATTCAGAAAATGATGCAATCAATTGAGGAGCAATGGAACCAACTAGCCAGAGGGTCGGTTCAATATCTCCAAAGAGACCGATTGCCTGATAAAGTTACATGGCGATTCACACTTCAGGCTAACGGTTTGATACAAAACCTATCCCGAATCGACAATGAGGGTGAATCATTACCATCCGAGCTTTGCAGGCAAGCTATTGCCTCTCGCGTACCCTTTGGTCCTTGGTCAGAAAAGATGATTAAAGATTTTGGCAAATCCGATGAAATAACTATTAGCTTTCTATACCAATGAAAAATAATATGGAAAGTTCTATCCCTCTTGATCGTCGTTGTACAATGCTGAAGTACGATGAAGCAGGGATTTGGTTTATCGACAAAGCAGAAGGTGTTTTATCTCACCCCAATAAAGAAAGTAAAAAAGGTAAAGCGGTCCGAACCATTCTCAATGCGGAATATCTTTTTGATGAAGAATGTTACAGATGGGAAAACTCTTTGGGGGAATTACAAAATATTTACCTGACTCACAGGCTTGACTCTCCAACATCTGGCATAATGTTAGCCTGTGACGACCACCAGATTTCAGTTCATCTTAAAAAACTCTTTAAAGAAAGATTGGTCAAAAAAACATACTATGCCTTGGTACGACCAAGAGGCAGAATTAAGGATGGAATTTGGAAAGACAACCTTAAGGAATCAAGAGAAAACGGTCGAATTCGAGTATCGAGGGGTAACGGACCCGAAGCGTTAACTCGTGTATTTACTGAAAGAAAAGCTTCTGGTAAATACGGCCTAGCCATGCTTCGAATGGAACCTTTAACCGGGAGAACCCATCAATTGCGTGTCCAATGTGCCCTAAGGGGAATACCCATTATTGGAGATAAGAGTTATGGAGATTTTTCATATAATCGAAAAATTTCGCGGGCAACAAAAACTGACAGGCTATGCTTACATGCTGCAGAAATTGAATTTGAACTGAAAACTAATAATCTAAACAAGAAAATTTCATCAGATTCTCCATTGCCCAGAGCAATGGGAAAACTAATGATGTAATAATTACAGATCCATGTGAGCTGAAAGGAGGAGCATATGGCTTTTCACATGATCAAAATCTTCACTTGCTGATGTTAAATAATAACGGTAGTCGATCTGCAAACTTAAATCATGGGATAAGCGATAACCAGCTCCAAGCAGAAAATCATAGGCAAAACCGGTACCCTGGTAGTCGGTTGTGCCTTCAATATCGACAATACCCATACCCATTCCAAGTCCCATCCTAATGTCAATTTTGTCATTAAGCGCTCTCTCAAGTATGAGCCTACTAAAGATATTGTGTATGCTGGCTTCGAGGGTGCGGTTTACTCCGCTAGCATCAAAATTATGATAGGAATAATCTGCCTCTGCCTTAACAAAACCAAAATCATGACCGACTTGCAAACCAACCATATACCCAGTATCCGCAACGTATGATAAATTATTGGGGTGACTCGGTGATGTCCCAGAAGTTTCTCTCAGCAACACATCGCTAGGAAAAAGAATTCCACTGACTAACCCCAAATAAAAACCCTCGTGCTTCATGGGCTTGCCTGTATCATACAATTCAGCATATGCATCATCAACACCTTGTTGCGAAGCTAAAGACCGATTGGATTCAGAATCGACATCCGCAGAAATCGGAGGCTCTGAAATAATACCTGGTTCATCCCGATCCGAAGGTTCTTCTTCAATATAGTCGGGAACAGGGATAAAGGGTAAATCAACCTGGGGTTCAGGTGGTAAGGAACCTGCTGAAGTAAATGTATTGGGCCGCTCCGGTAGAGCAAAGTTTAATCTTGGCAGTGGAGGTTGAGACAACAATAGAGCGACCTCGTCTTCATGTGCATTAGCACGCTTTTTCCATTCGGATAAACGATCAGCAAAACTAAGTCTAGATTCTTGCGAATGACATAGCTGTAAACTGTAAAAAAGACAAAAGACAATACTGGGTAAGAAAAAGTGTTTACTCATTACACGAATAAGAGATTAGCATTTCCTAAAATAAAAAGAGAAAAACCGGGCAAAAAAAAAGCGCCGGGCGGTAGATTGGCGGGAACCGCCCGGCGCGGGTGTGGTGGATGGGAAATAGAAGTTATTAATGTGAATAAATTTCCTATTGGACGCAATACAAAATTTCGTTGGTTCGAATGAAGAGTTCTGATCCGGCAATTGCAATTGAAGATCGAGTATTATCATCATAACTTCCTCCCATCTCAGCGAGATGAAGAATTTCGCCATTCGTGGCAGATATAACAAGTACATCTCCGTTATGATTCATTGTATAAATTTTCCCATCTCCAGCTGTAGGAGATGAACGCCATTTGTATTTCCCGGGCAATTCTAAACTCCACTCAATCTTCCCAGTCTGAGGGGCCACTCTAGATAAATTTTTCTTCAAATCACTCAGAATAAAAAACTTTTCTTGGTAGAACAACGGGGTGGGAACATCGGATGTAAGGGTGGGGTTATTTCTTGTATCCCATACCATTCCCGATGAGCCGGAGTGATTTCCTTTCAACCCCAACTTAACTGCAAAGACCGGAGCACGCTTGGGTGCACAGACTAAGACTACACCACCACCAACTACGGGAGATGGAACAAGTCGCCACCATTGTTCTTTATGATTGGGGTTCCAGGTTCCCCAACGCCACAATTCTTTCCCAGTGGAAAAATCATGGCCTGTTAGGACATCCCCACCAGCGACAAGTAACTCATTACCATTGGGTATAATGGTGCCAAAAGATTCAAGGGATTCTTTCTTGGCTTTTGATGGTCTGTTATGTTTCCATATCGTTTTACCGTTTGAGGAATTCATACAGAGTAAAAACGATTTCGCTCCGTCTTTTCCCCTTCCATGCGTCTGCTCGTCACGTTGAAGAACGGGAAGAAAGAGTTTACCATTGTGTAAAGTAGGAGATGAAGAAAATGTCCATTGAAAGCAGAAGTCGCCATAGTCTTCTTGAATATTTCTCCTCCATTCCTCTAAACCATTCATTGAATAAGAAACGAGATCGCCATTCCCGAAAAAATAGATAACCCTAGTTCCATCAGTTACAGGGGATGGACTTGCATAGTTTGAGCGAGAATCAAGCTGATAATCAAATCCATCATTATTCCCTGGTCTATAGCCTGAACCAGCATAATTTTTCCAAATTAATCTGCCTGAATCACGATTTAAACAGAGAGCTAGCAAATCCCCCTTCCCGGATTTTTCATCGTTAATCTTTATAGATGAAACAAAAACTAACTGATCGTTAACGATAGGTGTACCTGCAGATGGACCCGGTAAATCATACTTCCATTTTATGTTGGTAGTTGAATCAAATTTTGTCGGCAAAGATTCTTTCGTATTGGAAGATCCATTATAATTTGGACCTCTCCAATTATTCCATTCCTGAGCAAAAGAAAAGGAACCTAGAAGAGATATATTTAAAAATAACAACTTGTAAAATTTCATATACTATAACTTAAAGAATCGAGCTGATTAACTTCGAGCCAAAAAGCTTAAAAATTTAAAAAAATGATTGGGAATCATTATTGCCAAAGTTTGAAAAATTACTTTTTCCCGTAAGGGATAATAACAAGTCCTATTTCAATTCGTTAAAACTTTCGACCTCTTCAGACTGTTCTAATTTTCTGTTCCTTAAATCATCCTCCATCCAAGCCACTAGGTCACTCATTCCTTTAACAGATAATTCACCTATTTTTTTTTGCTCAAATTCTTCTTTAAAATCATCCTCTACTTCTTTTTCAATGGCATCAGAATCTCTTGCTTTTGAACTCCGGTTTACACGATAAGCAACATAGCACACTACAATGACAACACATAAAGATAAAAAAAGATCCATCAAGAAAAGCCCCTCAAGCAGAATAGACTAAAGATTTTGGGAAACGATGGAACTGCAAATCAATTTTGACAAATCGCCGAGGGATTTACTTAATGCCCGAACTTCATCTTTTACTAACGAATCTCTTTTCTCGTTAGAATCTATTACTAAAAAAGTATCCACCTTGTCATTTTGCAATGGGTATGTTCCATTTTTAAAGTTCAAATTAAAAATTTCCCAAGAAACCACTAGTCGGACTTTATTTTTAGAAACACGCTCGAAGCGCAGAATTGTAATATTAATTTCCCACTCTGTGCCCATTTTTTTTCGGTTCGGATAAACGGAATAAAGTGGACTGTTTAAAAGTTGTGAAATGTTTAGCCCCAGCACTCTACCAATCCCCTCAATAATAGGCTCACCCCAACGGTCGTTTTCTCTAAATTTGATCTCTCCTTTCGTTGGTCGGTAAACAATTCTATTTTCTTGTAAATAATAGGGTATTTCAACCTGGCGAAGATAGAAGGGAAAACCAACGACTGAATTGTTTCCTTCTTCGAATTGATCAAAAATCGCCGAAGATTCATTTTGATCGAAAGTAGTTTTACTTAGCAAGTGAAAGGTCGGTTTAATGTGTGTCGACTCGGGAACAATACAAGAACTCAATGCAATTAACATGAAGAAAAAAATTAAAATCCGAAATATTGAAATCATTCTGATGCCTCCCCTTTTCCTCGAATAAATGCCTGAGGGTTTCTTTCGATTAAATCTGCCAAAGATTTCAAGGACTTCGACATAGCGGAAATATCCCGCATGGTACTGGAAAAACCAAAGCGAAACTCAGACGAAGGATCTAGCATCTCGTGCAACCTCTCTCCAAGAAGTGCAACCTTGCCGATTGCAATTTTAGCTTCATCCACAGACTCTGTAAGTTTTGGCCCCAATGGAGAATAGGATGAAGAAATTTGCTTTAAAAATAATTGCATTTCATTGTTTGTTTTTGAAAAATCGAGGCTAAGTTTAGCTAAATCAAGTTCATTTAGTTTTTGGGTTGCAGTAACCATTAATTCGCTTACCTGCTTGCTCAATTTCTCAAGATTAATGCTTTCACTTAATTCAGCAAAAATCGAATCATTTGTTGGAATTTCCCTAAATCCATAGAGCTCTTTACTCTCATTTATCTCATTTCCTGTAGAAAGATTAATATAAAGAATTCCAGTAACAAAACTTTCCTGTATTAACTTAGCCTCAAGACGGGATAATGCTTCATTCTTGAAAAAACCCTCATCGTCAAAAAGTTCGTTACCACCTTCGACCATATGGCGTAAGACTAATTTTCGATTAATCTCAACTAAAACTGGCACAGGACCGTCTTCTGTTGCGTCGCCCAAAAAGAATCTCTCAACCCTACCTATCCTAACACCATTTAAGGTTACTTTCCCCCCTTCATGTAAACCGTAAACATTTTCGTGAAAAACCATTACAAATCTTTCATTTGCACCACGAAAAGAGGAAAATCCACCGGTAAAAACAATGAAGCCTATAATTATTACAACTGCTCCAAAACAGAAAATTCCAACCAGTGCGTTATTTCTTTTTGTTTTCAATGGTGAAATTTAAGGGAGTTTTTAACTTTATCGCAATCCTAGTTTTTAATTATGGGTGTTCCTCTGCGAAGAAATGATCGGACTCTTTCATGTTCAGAGTTTTCTCTAAGGTGAGACGGCAACCCCTGGTCAAGTAAAGTTTTAGTCTGCCCGTCTAGAAAAATTGAATCATCAGCGATATCAAAAATACTGGGCAATTCATGAGTCACAACAATAAAGGTTATACCTAAACTAACCTTTAATTCATTGATCAGATTATCCAAACGATTAGAATTTATTGGATCCAAACCTGCAGAAGGTTCGTCTAAAAATAAAATATTTGGATCCAAAGCCATTGCACGTGCTAATCCTGCTCTCTTTTTCATTCCTCCACTTAGTTGAGCAGGGTAAAAGTCACCATACCCTGAAAGTCCAACAAGATTCAACTTGTAACGAGCGAGATCATTTATCTCATTCTCACCTAAATCAGTGTATGTTTCTAAAGGTAAGGAAACATTTTCGACTAGGTTCATGGCCCCCCATAGTGCCCCACCCTGAAAAAGTACTCCGTATTTCTTTAAAATAGATGTTTTCTGCTCTTGATCAACTGACCACAGGTCAAGAGAGTCTACAAGAATCTTCCCACTTACAGGAGCAAGAAGGCCGACCATAGATTTAAGCAATGTACTTTTCCCACAACCACTTCCACCCATTAAAACTGTACATTTTCCTCTCTTTACCGAAAAGGAGACATTTTCGAGAACTTGATAATCATCATAAGCTAAGTTCAAGTTTTCTACTTCTAAAATTGAATTTTTTTCCGTTAAGTTCTCCATTATCTTAAATCCAAATAGCTAAAACTTACCTCAAACATAGCATCAACAACCACAATTATAGTGACTGAAACAACAACAGAAGCAGTGACTGCACGCCCCAGAGAAGAAGAGTCGTTACCACTATGCAAACCTTTATAGCATCCGACTAATCCAATAATTAATCCAAACACAACGCTCTTGAGCAATCCCGAGTAAACTTCCCACATACTTTGTAATGCAACTTGAGTTTGTTCGAAATAGTGAATAACTGAAAAATCCATTACCGTGGTACCCACAACTAAGCCGCCCAGTATACCAACAAAATCAGCATAAATTGTTAATAGCGGGATCATAATAAGTAAAGATAAAGTCCTGGGAATAATCAAAAACTCCATCGGTGAAATACCAAATGTTCGCAACGAATCAATTTCTTCGTTTAACTTCATACTCCCAATCTCAGCAGCA
>JABGWZ010000019.1 GCA_018675995.1 Opitutia bacterium
AAGTTGAACACTTTCAGAGACTCAAGATTTTTTTCAATTGTATCTTGAGATTTTTTTGATCAAAAGAACCGAGCACACCTAAGTTTCTATCAATGAGCGATTGCGGTAATGTAAAAATTTTAAATCGAACACTGCAAGGTTTAAGTAAGCCTGAAATATCTAAATCGGTTAGTTTTCAATCAGTTTAAACTCAGGAGTTTCGATGATCTTATAACTCAATCAATTTCCCCTTCCTTTTAACGGTCTGCTCGTACCCCCTTTGAATTGAACTCATTAGTTTTTTATTGGATAATATTTCATCATTTTCAAAATCATCTAGATACTCTTCTACTTATGAAACTCAAAGCTGCAATTTTTTATAAAAATGGAAATTGAGCGGTTATTCCCATCAGCCAATTGCTTAAATCTTTGATACTTGCTTTACTGTTATCTCAATGTGATTGTTTTAGTCATGGCAAAAGTAGGAAATGCAATCGAATGCATCTGAAATTATTTGTAATGGTGAGGAATGTAATAAACTGAGCTAATCTTTCAATCGTATTATTATCGTACTGCTGCTGGTGCAAAAATTGACTTAATCATTGAATTTTATGAAGGGATTCTACCCATTGAAATAAAATTTAATCAAAAGATAAGCTCACGGTACTTAAGAGTCCTAAAGGATTTCATAACTTAAAGAAACTGTCCGATGGGTTGGATCGTGGACAATGACTAAAGGATCAAATGGTTAGATGAAAAAATATTAGGTAAACCAGTCACTTGTCTGAAAATACTAACGACATTAAATAGAAACCTATTCACGCGTGAAAAAAAGGGATTATAATTACAACTTCAGAGATGTGGGTAATTTTGGGAGCTGGGAAAATAATTTTTCATAGATCTTGGATCTCGAAAACATGATTACCCACGCAGTAACAAAAATAATTTTAAAATAAGTCGTGATTGATTCATTTTTAATATACCACAATTCGAGATCGTTTTTATAAGGAATAATATGTTGATCATAAAATTTTCTAGGATCAGCTTTTCCTTCTAAGAATTTTTCTTCGTCGCGAAATATTATCGAACCTATCCCTGTTAAGCCAGGTCTCACCTTTTTGAGTTCGAGTTGTGCCTTCGGTGAGTATTTTAAAAAGGTATTTGGAACCATTGGTCGAGGGCCAACGATACTAATCTGGCCAAAGAGGATGTTAATTAGTTGAGGCAATTCATTGATTTTTGTTTTCCTTAAAAAACGACCAAAGGGAAGGACTCTAGGGTCATTTTTAAGTGTAATTTCTCCTGCTCCAATAGTGGGACTTTCCTTTAACATTGTAGCGAATTTCAAAAGATTAAAAGTACTACCGAACTGACCGACTCTTTCTTGCCTGTAAAATATTTCCTTTTCTCCAGTAAATCTCAAAATAAGCGTAATCGGAGCGAAAAGCGGAAGTAAAAAAAGTAATGCTAATAAGGAAAAGAGGATATCAAAAAATCGAATTAACATTTACTTGTCATCACATTTTCTGGAGGTTCGAAACCTCCAGTATTAGGTTTCAACCCAGACTCGAAAAATCTCTTATACCAATCTACAGTTTTAGAAACTGCATCTTTCCAATGGACTTGAGGATTATAATCAAAATTAGAGCAAGCCTTTTGTATATCAGGGCAACGACGTGAAACAGATCCGGGGTAAGTTATTGCAGTCTCATATCTACCTTTATAAACTAAATGCTCACCAATAAATTTGGTGAGCACTTCCATCGAAATTTCCTGAGTATTTCCAATATGATAAATATTGTTCGGATGATTGGTACTTTCCATTGCCCCCACTGTCCCTTTAACAGCATCATCAATATAGCAGAATGCTCTAGTTTGATCGTGACCATAAATCTTGATTGGAAACTCCAATTTATTAATAAAACGCTCAACTATGTGAGGAATAGCATGACCGAAACCCATTTCTGGGCCAATAATGTTTTGATACCTTACGATCCTCCATTCATATCCAAGCTTTTTTGCAGAGTGAATAAATGAGGACTCTCCATGCATTTTGGTAATAGCATAAGTCCATCTAGGGTGACAAACATCGCCAACACACAATGGAACATCTTCGTTTGTTGGTATTTTAGCACCAAACAAATCAGATGTGGCCGCATAGTTTTCACTCGAAGATGAAAATAAAAGACGTCTGATAGGGTTTTTTGCTATCCAGTCTAAGGTATTAAGGGTTAGTTTGGTATTAGTACTAATTACAGAATCAGGATTTTTTAATGTACGATTTACCCCAACAACTGCAGCCAACATGTAAACTTCATCGAATCTTTTCCCCAATTTTTCAAACGCTCTAAAATTGGTAAAATCATCTACAACAGCATTAAAACGACTAGGGCTTTTATTCATTATTTCATCCCAATTCGAGCCTTTCCGAATGTCTCCTGCAGTTACATTACAATCTTTCCTGTCAATAAGATGTTCAACAACATTTCTGCCAATAAAGCCACCTCCTCCTAATACAAATACTTCTTTCACTTATTTATTACAAAAATTTATATTCTCATCACCACAACCAAGTACTGATACTTTATGCTTCGATCCTAATGTTAAAATCTGCTCCTTATTTAAAGTTCCAATTGCATCGAATATTTTAACTTCCGAAAGGCTAAACAGTGCTTCAATGGTTTCATCTTTCTTATATAAACTATGACCAGCTGAAAAAACTATTATTTCTGGATTAAAGTCAAGCACGAGTGACAGGTCAGATTCAACCTCGCAGTCTTGTTCTTCCCAATTAGAAACATAAGGGTCATGGAATCTCATTAAGGCATCCTCCTTTTGAATCAGATTAACAAAAACTTCAACAGGACTGAAACGAGTATCCCCAACATCACCCCTGTAAGAAACACCAAGGATTACAACTCTTTTACCCTGGAGACTTCCAAAAACTTGAACTAAACGATTAAAAGCAAATACAGGCATTTGGTCGTTAACAGAAACACTATTTATGCTCATATCTAAGTCAGAATCTGAGTCGAAAAATTCTTTACGGGACCAACTTGCAAGCAAAGGATCTTTGGTTAAACAGTAACCTCCTACACCAATTCCTGGATACATTAAATTGGCATGCGTCTTACGAACCCTTATTGCATTAACTATATCATAAAGATCAACACCCGCTTCTTCGGCATACCTAGACCATTCAACAGCAAAAGCAATGTTAGTTGCCCTATATGAATTTTCAAGAACTTTTGCCATTTCAGTAGCGGTGGTGTTCTCAAGTCTTGTTAATGCACAGGTTTCTGTATTTATAATGGTTTTCAAAAAGGCTTCTGTCGCATCCGCACTACTATCGTTTATTCCAGAGTACACCCTTGGGAACTCCCTTATCGAATTAATATATTCTGGACCAGGCATTACTCTTTCGTATGAATGTCCCAGTTTGTAACGATCTACTTTCAACCCCCTCTCACTTAATTCTTTATCTATAATAGGCTTTACAATTTTCTCACATGTTCCAGGTGGTACTGTTGTTTCAACTAATACTAAAACATTTTCATGACAATAAGTGCCTATAGTTTTAATGGCATTTTTAAAATTATCTAGGTCGACATCGAAGTTTTTTAAATTTCCGGTTGAACTAGATACTTTTTCTACATCTAAGTTAACATCAACAACAATTACATCTGCAAATCCATAGGCTAAAGGATCATAAGTAGCGAGCAAATTACCTTTCTCTAAGCTATTGTTGTAAAACTCGTAAATTTTGGGATCATCAGCATTAAGAGGAAATACTCCATCGTTTATCGATTTTATTTTCAAAAAATTCTTTTCATCAGGTAAATCAACCCCAATTACTGCATATTCTTCACTTACTCCATTGGCACATACCAATGCCATGACTGCTCCCACGAAGCCTAACCCTTGCACGACAACTACTCGTTTCCCTTCATTTTTAGATAAAAATTCAGTAATCGCTTCTCGATCATCAAAATCAGATATTTTTTTAGGTTTTCCTAAATTGGACTGCTTAGATAAATTCATGACCTAAATAAGTATCATATTATTTGAAGAGAACCATAATAGTTTGTACATAAATTTTCAATGTATTTTGTATATAGAGAAACAACTTTTTCCTCTTTAAAACTCTCAATTACACGACTTTTAGCCTTCCTTCCAAATTGCTTCCTTAAAAAGTCGTCATCAAACATGATACACAGTGATTTTGATAAATCTACAATATTTCGAGGGTTAAAAAGCAAACCTGTTTCATTTTCGACAATTGCATCACTAATACCCACAATTCTTGATCCAACTGCAGGTACACCCATCGCTGCTGCTTCCAATATTGACACTGGGTATCCTTCTCTGTAACTGGGCAGACAGATAAAATCCGCAAAAGCTAGTACTTTCTCGGGTTCTTTTGTAAAACCAACATGCAAAATCTTGTCTTTTGTATGCTCAGGTTGCTTAGATATTTCGTCCTGTACTGAAAAGTCTTCTTCAGGACCAACAAATAATAATTGAACATCTCTACAATTATGATCAATTTGAGAAAAGGCAGTAATTAAATCCCTGATACCTTTTTCTTCACAAATCCTACCCAGATAAATACATACCTTAGAGTTTTCTTTCAGACCGTCATGATATTTATGTGAAAATGAAAGGTCTCTGTCGCATTTAAAAAAATTAGGCTTTACTCCACATATGGTACCACTGCCAAGAACTCTGAGTTTTTTGTTTTCAATAAAGAAATTATCTTCAAGTAATTTTTTTTCTGAGGGAGAAACGCAAAGTAAGTGGTTTGCTGTTTTTGTAATAAGTGCGTCGCAGGATTTTAATATTAGCCTCGAAATACCTTTACGATTGGGCCAAACCTCCCCTTGAAATATGTGAAGCCTTATCTTTACGCCCAAGAACGCAGAAATCATCATT
>JABGWZ010000018.1 GCA_018675995.1 Opitutia bacterium
CCATAGGCACCGGAGTGCCAACCTACGCCCTTGTTGTCGGAGAGAAAAATATGACCGTCATTGGTTTCCCGATACCGTCCATTCTCTACCAAGTGTTTCCAAGTTAACACATTCCCGTAGGCAAACCTCGGCTTATCCCGTGCCCATGCCCCCACCTTTATTTGAAAGCAAGCATCATACCGGTGAATACCGAGGAAGTTATTCACCGCAGACTGGGTATGATTTTCCATTTCCCACCCTTTTTGTACATTGATGTAATACATCATATGAAGAGACCAAAGGTAGTAATAAATATCCTCAAATTTTGAATCACTGCATCGAAACTGTGGGATTTCCTGACCAAGAATATTATTCATCTCTACAGTTTTCTCTTTCAGTAATGCCGGTGCAAGAAGGCTTGTCTCTCTACCTGTATTCTTGGCAGTGTTTTCATCGTCGTGCATGGACCATGACAAAGTAGCTCCCTGCGAGTCGCACGGAATTTCAAAAGAATATTTCCATACACCCCGATCATCCTGATCGAGTTTCAGGGTTTTAGAAAAGTCCTTGGAGGAGGAGAGGGCAGTGGTCATCCCCTGATAAACACAGGGACCAATTCTTTCAGGACGGTCGGGGTCGGGAAGGGAGCGAACGGTTCCTCCTTCGCGGATGAGGATCGAATTTGTAGATGAGTCGTATCGAGCAGATGCATTGGAAGAAACGCTGTGACGAACATAAAAACTGTGCCCTTCAAATTTGAGGGTAATTGGTTCAGAGGATGTGATGATTGAGGCAACGGCGTCTTTTGAACTGATAAATTTTTCTTCTCGGATGGTGATTCCATTTATTTTATACTCACAAATTATTTTATCGGGTCGCCAACTCATTCGAGTAGGCGTCGGGTGTTTATATACTTTTTCCCCAATAATGACACTGCCGTATAGAACACGGGTGTCCTTGTAGAATTCCCAGCCTCGGTAGTCATTTCCAACACCAGTATGTTCACTTCCAGGAAGTTGACTATTTAGCAACCCAACTCCACGGCTTCGGAGATCATGGTGAAAGGGATGTGTAAGACCAATGGTTTCATCTTCTATTAATTCCCAACTTGCATGGAACCCTCCCACATAATAGGCAAGGTTACCTGCTAGGAATCCGTGCTTTCTTCCCTGAATAGACTGCTCAAGTTTTTCGCAGAGAGAACTTTCTTTTGCGAATACATTTGAGCCTACTGAAAGCAGAGCCAAACAGAAAAAAAAGAGCCAGGCTTGGAGTGACCTAAAGATCATACCTAAAAGTAAAAACAAACCTATTTTTCAAAGGCGACCTGCACCTCTAAAATTCCGACAGCCGCATTTGCTAGAGGCACAATGTTGATTCGGATGGCATCGCAGGTAAGGGGGGCGGCAGGGTGAACGACATTATACTGATTTGCCCGATTGTCATAGCGATCCGTAACATATAATTCAAAAGGTTTCCACTGACCTTTGCTTCTGATCTCGAGGGACCATTCCTTGGGAAATTTTACATCCTGTTGATCCTGCATCCAGTAAACACCAATATCGCGAACCTTTTTTGATTCTGAAAAGTGTCCTTCGATCCATTGTGTTTTGCCAAGCTGTGGTCGACTGGTCCAGCGTGGCACGTTTTTTCCACTCGACCACTTTGGTTCCTTGCCATCTCCGACTGCACTTACAGTATCCAAGTCGGAGGTGTGGGAAGCTTTGATATTAGAAAATACACTTTTCTTAGGAAGTTTGTGAGGATCAAAAACGGCAAGTTTTGGAGTCGTGGGGAACCAAATGGTCATGGATCCAGGTTTACGGTTATTCCATGCATAATAGGGAATTAAGGATAGGCCTTTATCTTCTTCTCCTCCCGATTCATTAACTGCATTAGCCATTGTTTTAACTTGTGAAAAAGATCCGCTGGTAAGTTTTACTTTGGTTAAATTATATTTCGTTTCCACTTTTTCTTGATTAAGAAAAAAGCGCTGAGTCGCACCACCGTTATCAATTTCTTCAGCACATAAAACGAAAGGTCCCCGTGTGAATGCAAGGCGGTTATGGTTTTCCTCCACCCGTTTGTCACATTGATTAATTCGTAAAGGCATGGGGAGATCGAGGATTATTTGATCTCCTTTTTTCCATTTCCGTTCGATGATCGCAAATCCCTTTTCGACTTTGGCCTGGGACTTGGATCCGTTGACTGTGAGGCTCCAACTTTCTTTTTTTTGATTTAGATATTTATAAAGTTTCCCAGGTACAAACTGATTACCTGCCCAAGTGGGAATTCGAAGATGAACCTTAAAGCTAGATGGTTTTTTTGGAATAAAAGAAATCTTAATTCTCCCATCGTTTGGGTAGTCCGTTGTTTGATTGATAGCTAAATCTGTCCCGGCGATCTTTAAACTTGTGGAGGTGTCTGCATACATCGCCAAATAAAGATTTTCTTCGTTGTGGGCATAGGTCATCCCTTGTACCTGAGGTAAAAGACGGGCCATGTTACTCGGACAACATGCAGTTCCAAACCATGGGGCCCGGCCGGCGGTTCCATGATTGAATGGATATTTTCCGTCTGCTTCGAGTGGATTGACATAGAAGAAGCGATTTCCTTCCAGATTGACTGCAGCGAGTACGTTATTGAGTAAAGACACTTCAGCAACATCGAGGTATTTTGCGTCCTGATGAACTAAAAACATCCTGAAGTTGAAGAGTACATTTCCTACAGCGGCGCAGGTTTCGTTAAAGGCATCTGCATTGGGTAAAAGATACTGCGGGCCGAAACCTTCAATTCCATGAACGGCTCCCAAACCTCCGGTTATGTGCATACGGGTGTCGGTAATATCTGCCCAAATACGGTGCAAAGCTTTGGTGTAAGAATTCTTTTGTTTTAACGCCGCAATGTCAGCCATTGCCGCGTATAAGTAGGTCGCACGAACCGCATGGCCAACAGCCTCGCTTTGTTTTTCTAAAGGAGCATGCTGTTGGGCGTAAGTGGGTGACATGACGCCTTCTCCCTTAGGAACATAAGTTTTTCCACGAATCTCGAGAAATTTTTCGGCCATTTCGAGGTAAAGTTTTTTGCCGGTAACATTCGATAATTTTACCAAGGCCAATTCCATTTCCTGATGTCCAGGGGCTTGTCGGATTGGTTTTCCATTATTGTATTTTGGATCTCCTTCAAAAAAGACTCGATTTACATGAAGGGCATTTTTCTCGGCTACTTTTAAAAGCTTATCTTTCCCAGTTGCTTGATAATAGGCAATAGCCGCTTCGTAGAGGTGCCCCATATTGTAAAGTTCGTGACTATGCACAACAAAAGTGTAGGGCTTATTTCCCATCATATTTTTGTCGCTCCCCACCTTTGTGGTATGGGAAGGGTAGAGATAACCGTCCGTTTCCTGTGCTGCAGCAATTACCTCCACGATTCGGTCGAATTGAGATTCAAGTTCCGGGTCATCCTGTAATTGGGCTAAGTAAGCAGCTCCTTCCATTACTTTATAG
>JABGWZ010000017.1 GCA_018675995.1 Opitutia bacterium
CCATTCCACGACCACCAAAATGGATTGGTAGACCAGTAATCGAATCGACTTTGATCGGTCTGACAATTATCCGAGATACAACAGTATCTGCCAATAAACTTTTAGCCGTAGGTTTTGTAATTAATGTCCCAAACTGAAAATCATCCCAAGAAAGTAAACCGGATAGTTCATTTTGAAATAGATCTAGGGTGGTGATTTTTTGAGAATATGTGGAATCAAACCTGGAGGTTTCATTTAGATCAATCAGGGGTGTTTTTGTGTATCCTCCTCCAGCAGTTTCTACAGACGGACTGAATAACAAATTTAATCTAACATTTGCGGATTCATGTTCTGGGCTTTCAAAAAAGGAGAGAGGTAAATTGTTAGAAGAAGATTCGAAAGTAAAACGATGAATTTCTCCACGATGCATAATAAGTTGTTTATCGCGTTCATTATCGATAACAAAATGTTGTGGGTTTCCATGCGTCGTATTTAATCGAGAGTCTTGTATGTTTCCAGAAACGCCGACTGAGTGTTCGATAATTTCTGCTTTTTTGAACACCACTTTTGCACCTTGTATTGGACCCTTGGATGAATTTACCTGCCCGCTTGCAATGGAATATTTACTTTTTTCAGCTCCTCCTACATTTACTGTAATATTCCTAGAAGAAATTCCACCTTTCATGTCGGATACAAGTACTTTAACCACTTGATATCCAATACTGGAAAACTTTTGAGATATTGCACTTCGATTTAAATACCCAAACTCAGAAAAACCCACCTCGTTGATTAACCATGAGTATGCATAATTTGAATAATTGCCATCAGCAGGACGAACCGTAAAATTTACTGGTTCATTTATAAATGGAGAACTGTTACTTACTTCTAGTTTGAACTTGGGTGCTTTTGCGATTCCAGAACCTACAGTTCCGATATTAACAACTGCTTCTATATAATCCATTGGCGGAATTCCACCTTTTCGAATTGGTGTAATATGTGAATCGGATTCGTAATCTGAAAAAGTAGAACCTAGCATTAAAAAAGCATCGTCAAAATCTGTACCTGGGTTCGTAGATTCATTAACGATTCCTTGGGTATGGGGCGTCATGTCTAAGAAAATGTTTTCGGAGCCATCGGGCGATCTTTTAGTAGCATTTATAACACTTAGTCCAAATTCACTAATTTTTCTCCGGTAGGACACCCAATAAGAGCCCATCACAGTCTCCGCATCAAAACCTAGTGGAGAATACTGCGAGGCGGGAATTTCAACGCCTCTCAAGCCACGCAAGCCAACTGGAGATAGATTACGAATTGAATCAATTTCATAATGCTCAGTACCCGCTTTTCTTTTTATCCAAGTTGGACTTATTCTTAACAGATTTTCATTTGAATCATTTAGAACATCGATTGTCGGCTCTTCAGAGTAACCCTTTCCTCCCTCCGTAATAACTAATTTGTGGCCAAAAATTCCCCCCTTTGCAATGTGCCCACTCCCACCCTCACCCGGTCCTCCAATCAAAAGTGAGAAGTTTTGATCTAAGAGGTACTCACTAAATTTTGAAGGCAAAGCAGAATTTGGTATTTCCAATTCAAATTCGGCATTGGATAAAGAGTAAGGTGCAAAACCATAGTCATGACGATAAATTCTAAAGGTATTAGAATTTACTGCACCGTTCTCTTTAAGCAAAGAGGCGCTTACTTCTTCTGCACTACTCAAATCTGCCACATCCACTTTCTTGGAATTAAATTCAGAGGGATTTTTGATATTTCCTCCCGCATATCCAAAACTACCTACTTCATTTAGAAATACCTTGCTAGAAATTGTAAAATCTCCAGAAGCTCCCCCTGTCCCCATAACAGAATATGGATTTCCATAATCTATCACCGTTCGATCATCACTATTCGGGCGTATGCCCTCCCCTTCATGCCTGTTCGCGTGCCATAAACCAAAATTATGCCCAAGCTCATGAACTGTCACTCCCGGTGACATGGGTGCCATGACATATGAGCCTGGAGCACCTACATAACCAAGTCCTGCTGCTCCAAAAGTATAACTTGTGCTGAGGACCCAAGAAACCACAGTTCGATCTTTCTCAGGGCTGAAAAAAGTAGAATCAAAGTCTACCCCGTTCAACTTAA
>JABGWZ010000187.1 GCA_018675995.1 Opitutia bacterium
CCCATGTTTGGAGCGACCGGAAGAAGGTCATGCTGGATCGTAAGCATTACTCTCATACATTGATTGCGGACGAGTGCCTGAAGTTCATTCGGTCAAATAAGGATAACCCTTTTTTTTGCTATGTTCCCTTCACCATTCCTCACGCGGCTATGCAGTCACCGGAAGAAAGGATTGCTCCCTGGAGGAAAAAGTTTCCTGAGTTTGAAAAAATGACCGGCAGGTATGGAGGTTCAGTAATCACAAACCCGGTAGCGGCATTTGCGGCCATGATGGAGCATATGGATGAAGATGTAGGGCGGATTCTTGAACTTCTGGAAGAACTTCAAATCGATGATAATACCCTGGTGATTTTTACCTCGGATAACGGCCCCCACAAAGAGGGTGGACATAAACCTGACTTCTTCGACAGCAATGGCCCCCTCAAGGGATACAAGAGGGATCTGTACGAGGGAGGTATTAGGGTGGCAACCACTGCTTGGTGGCCCGGTAAGATCAAGCCAGGTACAATCAGTGAACATATTGCAGCGGGTTGGGACTTGTTACCCACGCTTTGTGAATTGTCAGGCACGGAACATCCTAAAGGATTAGATGGAGTATCTTTTGCACCCACGCTCTTAGGAAAGAACAAGGACCAGAAGCTAAGAGATTATCTTTATTGGGAATTTCATGAAAGAGGTGGGAAGCAGGCGGTCCGTATGGGCAAGTGGAAAGGAATTCGGCTAAATGTTCGTAAGGATCCAAATTCTCCGATCGAGCTCTATGATCTGATCAAGGATATTGGAGAGGAAAATAATATTGCTTCCAAGAACCCTCAGATCGTTAAAAAAATAGAATCAGCGATGAAAGAGTCACATGTTGAAAGCCCAATCTTTCCATTCATTAAGTAATGTGGATCTATTTCTTTTTTATTCCGTAAATCACATGAAACTAATTTCCTCTGCTATAATTTGCATGTTAGTCATGTCATGTGGAGGTCATTCCAATAAATCAGTTCCCCAGTCCGTTAAGGTAGGTGCTTCGGTTGTAGCCGCTTCTCCAGTTATTCTAGTCGGTGGTTCCATGATTGGCGGGAGGAAGATTGCTCAGAAAAGTGCGGTCGTAACGAAGGCACCAGAGAAATGGTTTGCTGAAGAAGTTAGTGGTGAAAGACTTCGGACCTTGATGATGCCAACTGGTAAGATAACAGGTAAATGGAGTTACATGGGTAGCAGGGAGTTGCACCATTTTTTTTCACATGAGATTTTGGGAAGAGATATCTATCGTGTATTGAAAACTCAATACGAGGTGAAAGATCCATTCCCATTGACTTGGCAAAATTCAGAATGGAGAACTATTGAAATTCCAAGATATGGCTTTGATCCGGAATTGCTCGAAAGGTTTCGCGGCTTTGATCCGGAATTGCTCGAAAGGTTTCGCAATGATGCCGGAATAGAACTGATTCCCTTGGAGAATCAATAGATTTCTTCAATAATTTCATTATACATAATCAATTCAGTTAGAGGGGGTAGTTGGTTGCCAATTTAAATGCTTTCTTTCTTTTTGAGGAAAATTAAGTATATCTTAGGACATGAATGAATTAGAATCATTTCGTAAGCGTTCACCTGATATCAACCTTGCTAAAAAACTTAACAAGCTGGTTTGGGTTTTATCAACGGCGGTAATTGGGTTGGTTATTTTTATGCAAAAAGTAAAGATTTCTCTGCCTGAAGGAATCGAGCTAACTTTTCTTCCCCCATTTCATGCCTGTCTTAATACTTTAGCCGCATTGTTTTTGATTCTTGCAATCCGATTTATAAAACAGGGGAAAGTAATCCTTCATCAAAGAATGATTTACGCAGCTTTTGTCTGTTCCTTTGTCTTTTTACTTTCATATGTAACATATCATTTTACGACTCCGGCAACAATTTACGGTGATGTAAATGGAGACGGGCTATTGAGTGATTTGGAGAAATCAGAGGTGGGGAGTTCGAGAATTTTGTACTTGGTCATTTTACTTACTCATATTGCATTGGCTGCAATTAGTTTTCCATTCATTCTAATTACCTTTGTTTATGCATTTACGAATCAGTTTCAAAAGCATCGTAAACTTTCAAAAAAAGTCTTCCCAGTTTGGTTATATGTAGCTGTGACTGGTCCAGTTGTTTACTTTTTCCTTCGATCCTATTATTAAAGCTAATTTTTATTTCCAGGATCCTCTTTTTATTAATAAATATAAGTACAACTTTAAATTCTAATCTGCAGGGTGGAACTAAAGTTGGAGCTCACAAAAGAGCATGCAAATTTATTTTAATTCTTGTATGAAAGCAGGTGCTATTGCTTCAGGGAGTTCCTTGAGCATCTTCCCCATCCCTTGGTTGTGGGCGGTAGCAGCGACCACTAAATCTAATGTCGGGAAAATAAAAATAAACTGACCGCCAGCACCCCGGCCCTGGATACTTTTATACTTTTTATTTCCAATCTCCAAAGTCTGGTTCCACCAGAAGTATCCATAGAAATTAGTTGGACTAGTTTGAACTAAGGGAGATGTTGCTTGTTTTACAAATTCCTTTGAGATGTGTTGTTTTCCATTCCATTTCCCTTGGTTCAAAGTAAGTAACCCCATTTTAATCATATCTCTGGAAAGAATGCTCGATCCGGCAGCGGATTTCAGAAGCCCGCTGAGATCCTCTTGCCATCCATAATTTGTAATTCCCATTGGTTTTAGTAACTGATTACGGATGAAATTTTCCGCCGTTCCCGGCACTACTGATTCAAGTACTTGCATCGTAAGTACCGTATCTGCTGCTTGATATTTAAAACTAGTATCTCCTGTTTGTATCGGTTGGGTATATTGCAAATAAGCTTGGGCTTGTCCCTGACCTTTTAATTCATTCGGCTTTTTAATAATTCCATTGATCTTTTTTTGAGGGAGCCGAACCCCGGATCTCATTTGCATGGCTTGATCAAGAGTGATCTTGTCCGCTCCTTTGGCTAACTTGTCAGGTTTGATTTCCTTGAGGAAGGATACCACTGGTTTGTGTAAGTCATCCATGGATAGGTAGCCCAATTGAATGGCCCGGCCTATGGCATAAGCGGTGTAAGACTTGGTAATAGACATTTGGTAGTGTGGGTAGTTGGCCCGACCTCGCCTAAAATACGATTCGAATATCAGTTTTCCCTGGTGAGCGATCAAGAGACTATCGGTTTTGCCATGCTTGGGACTGTCCGAAGGTTCAGCCAGTTTTCGCACGAATTTTAGAATCGATTCTTTCTTTCCTCCATCGATGCCGAGTCGGCCCACATTAAGTTGGTCATTCTTATCGGCGGGCGAGGAACTAATGAAGGGCTTTTTAAGATAGGGTAGTTCCTTTTCTTTCTGAAAGGATATATCTTTGGCATTTAAGTCTGTAATTTCAGCAGTAAGTCCGTTTACTCCGAGCAGAAAGGAGTGGTGTAGGAAAATGAGGGTACTGGTAAGAAATATTTTAATCATAATTCTTTTGATTAGGTTAATTTTCAAAGTTTGGTTGTAAGAGGCTATGAAATTGACAGAAATACTAGGATAAGACGATATGTTGGGGATGTTTAAATTGTTAGTTCTATCTTTTCTCTCCGCAACCTTAACCTTTGGTATTTTTGCAAAAAGCGGTCCTACTATACGCAAGGAAATGCGTGGGAAGACCGAGTACATGTATATCGACGGTATTAAGGTCCATGAGACGGACCCCGAGAAGCAACCACAGCCACCTGTTGTAAAACCAAAACCCTACAACGCCAAAGCCGCCAAGCCACCTAAAGGGGCTATGGTTTTATTTGATGGAACGAAAAAGACTCTCCAAAATTGGCAGGCGAGGAATGGCGGTCCGACCAAGTGGAAATTAGTGGAAGGGGCTCTGGAATCTGTTCGTGGGGGCGGCGATTTACAGAGTAAGAAAGAATTTGGCTCC
>JABGWZ010000016.1 GCA_018675995.1 Opitutia bacterium
AAGGTGCATTACCAAGGGATGCGGTCGGCATAAGGACAGGAGCATCACTTGTTGCTGCGGCAGATCTATACCAATTACCTGAATAATGTACATAAGAGCCAGCTGAGTAATCACCCCCACTGTAGTTACCTTTCACCAATGAATTAAACTGGTAAATAGATGCATTCGCATTGGTGGTTGTGTCCAATATTACAGATCCTTCATTAAATGAATTACGGGGATCCCAAAGGGAGATATTCCAATCCGCTGCTGGAGCAAATATACTGGAACCGCCAACCTGTATATAGTCTGGCATATAATTATTTCCAACATTGGCTGTCATCAACGCTGCGAGATCATTTATATTAGTCGCACTGTTGGGATCGTAAGAATCCGGTGATGGAAGGTCTTTATTAGTGCGAAGGAATTCAGTGGTTGGTTTATCAGATGTTGTTGAACCATTTGAACGATCCTGACCGACATAATCAAAGTATCCAGTTGCTCCAACCTGTCCGCTAGCAAACAATGACTCAAGGATAACACCCTGTGGTACATCGGTTTGAGCTTTCATGTAAAAGAAACTACCTGGGCTTCCGTAATGAGCGGGGACTTTAACCACATCACCTTTAAGATATGCTTTTCGTTCACCTTCGGTGTTATACTTGGTGTTAGTATGGCTGTACTCGCCGGCTAATGGGAATGACTCGGCAAATCCCCTGCCTCCCTTATCAGCAAGTCTAATGAAGGTGGAGTTTGCTCCTCCTGTGTCCTCAATACGAATACCGGAAAGCGTATCAGACAAGGCCATAAAGTAACCGGATTCTGCTTCGGTCGGTCCATTTTTATAAATGACTGATCCTTTTGTGTAATCTCTGGTTGTGAATCCTGGTTTTGCATCCTCAAGACCACCGTCACGGGTAAAATCGCCAACTAATTGACGATATTCACCATGGGAACCGGTATTAAGAACACTGTCTTTACCGAATTTAGATTTTAAATTTTCAAATAATCCAGTTCTGGATAATTCAATTTTTTGCCCGAGTCCATCGTCAGATGTGTTGATCTTCAATGGATTGTTATCGGGTTCAATGGTTGCAAACAAAGAAACTCCATTGAACTTCTGTGCTTTTAAAGTGTGAAGTTCTTGTTGGAGTTCGTTAAATTCGTGATTGTAAGTTTCACGATCTGAAACACTTTTGGAGACATCACTGGAAAAGCTTTTTAGCTCTGCCATCCTGTCGAGGATTTCACCGGCAACCTTAAGGACGCCGTCCTGCATTTGTAAAAAAGAAATACCGTTCTGGGTATTAAGGCGAGATGCTTGCGCTCTTTTAAGACTGCTTTCGATCTTCATACCGACTGCCAGTCCGCCTGCATCATCACTTGGTGATACGATGCGTTTACCGCTTGATAAGCGTTGCAAACTCTTTGTTAAAAGATTGTTTGCCCTTTGCATACTCAGCGCCGAATAAGACGCTGCCTGATTTGAATTTATTGTTATACTCACTTTATTGTCCTCCTTGACTTTTGTGAAGTCGTCACTTCTGACGATTTGACTGTATTTACTACTAAAGGATTTGACTCCTTTGTCGTCGGCCTCCTTGCCTTCAACGATTTGGATAGTCGCCCATGGAAGGAGAAACTTTAGGAAAAACTTTATTTTTTTTTACAGTAACGTTCTAAAATAATCATAAGCAACTGATTGATAACTGTTTAAAATTATTATTTTTTTTAAATCTTTTTATTTTTTTCTGTTCATATACAGGATATCGTGTACTGTTGAAGGTAGATTTAATGAGTATTATCGCAGATGGAGAGGAAGTAATTTTCGAGGGTGAGATACCCAACGAGCCTTCCCGTATCTACGAACTGCTGATGAATGCGTATAGCGAGCAATCCAAGGTTGTGGTTAAATTCTTTGTGGATGGGGTGGATGCTCTGCAGGCAGGATCTTTCCCTGAGTCCTTCAAAAAGATCGAAGCGGAAAGCGTGACTCACCATGAATTGACTCTTCGTCTTTCCATTGAGTCAATAAACCAAATGAGTGGATTCGATAAAGACTTTGAAAATTAC
>JABGWZ010000190.1 GCA_018675995.1 Opitutia bacterium
GGTCGCAAAACTGCCGGCATCCTGTCAGCATTTTTTGAACGGGCATGATCTATAAGCCACTGAGGCTTTCCAGCATCGTAATATTCGGCAACCCATGGAACGCACAATTCCTCATTTCTTAAAATCGATTGGTTGGAATAAGATTTTCGATAAAGCAAATCGATCCCCTTGTAAAAAGAAACTGCGGCATTTCCTAAATTAAGAATGGAAGATGAGTAAGAATCATCCAACTCCCAAAATTTTGGCGACCAGACCCAAGTCTTATCAGCAAACAACGGAGACTTTTTATACTCCGCAATACTTTCAGCCGTTAGGCTCACATCCATTAAGGTTTAATTAATCTTCAACCTGAATTTCCTTATTCCTCTGCCTGGGACAACCTGCCCGCAACCATCCATTTACAAATGGATCTAATTCTCCGTCCATTACTGCCTGAACCCCGGATGTTTCCACTCCGGTGCGTAAATCCTTAACCATTTGATAGGGCTGAAATACATAGCTTCGGATTTGATTCCCCCAGCCCATTTCTCCTTTTTCTCCGTAAAACTTCTCCATCTCCGCCCGTTTTTCATCCTGTTCTTTCTCATAAATTCTGGATTTAAGAACACGCATCGCGGTTTGCTTATTCTTTAATTGGGATCGTTCGTTTTGACATTGAACCACAATATTTGTTGGAAGGTGAGTCAATCGAACAGCTGAATCTGTCTTATTCACATGCTGACCTCCTTTTCCACTTGAACGATAGGTATCGATGCGAAGATCGTCATCAGGAATATCCATATCCAAATCATCGTCTTCCACTTCTGCAATAACATCAACGGAACAAAAAGATGTGTGCCTTCTTTTATTCGAATCAAAAGGACTAATTCGAACCAATCGATGAACTCCCCGTTCCGCCTTCGCGTACCCGTATGCATGCAAACCCTCCATTCGAATCGAACACCGACTTACCCCCGCTTCTTCACCGGGTTGCAAATCCTGCAATTCTACCTTAAAACCTCTTCGTTCAGCCCAGCGCATATACATTCTCATGAGCATATCTGCCCAGTCGCAGGATTCTGTACCCCCTGCTCCTGCATGAATACTTAACAACGCAGGTCTGTCATCAAAAGGCTCGCCCAAAAAGCTTGCCACTTCCAAATCCTCGACCTTGCCCAGTAATCCCTCAAGAGTATTGATAAATTCAGTCTCCATTTCCTTATCATTCTCATCTTCGTCGCATAATTCAGCCAGAGCATCCAGATCATCCACCTGCACCCGAAAAGATTCGATTTTTTCAACAGTTTGCTTAAGTCGATTGGCTTCTGAACTTACCCGCTTTGCTTCTGTTTGATCATCCCAAAAAGAGGGAGAAGACATCGTTTCCTCCAATTCTAAAACGGTTTGCTTCTTGGAATCACAATCAAGAAACTTCCAGAGATGATTGGTTTTTTTGATCAGCTCTTGCAGCCTAGTTTTATCGTCTGGTAAAATCATTAGGTATTGAGGCTATATTTATACAGAAAAGTCAAGACCCTCGGGTAAATCCAAGTGTAAACCACATTCACGACCATGCCCTCCGTGGCGGGAAACATCCGAACTTTTGGAAGGGTCATATTTTTCGGTACTATGATAATCTCCTAAGGATGAATACCCCATTCCCTCCAAGGGATGATAGGGGATTTTATTATCTGGCAAATGCTTGTATGTTTTTCGATCATCCCAATCAAGAATTGGGTAAATTTTAATTACATTGTCCTGTTTTTCAATAAAAGGTCTTTTACCACGGTCTTCCGATTGAGTTCTTCTTAAACCAGACAACCATGCTGTTGCACCTAATTCCTGCAAAGCTCGCTCCATGGGTTCTTTTTTATTTATGAAGTTGTATTTTTTCATTCCTTCTTTTCCCTGTTCCCACAATTTACCAAAGCTTTCCTCCTGATAGGCAGGACTCATTTTGGCAGAATAAAAGTGTGATTTAAAAGATAGTTTTTCCTGCAGTCGATTCGCGTATTGATAAGTTTCTGGGAATAAATAACCCGTATCGACAAAAATAACTGGAATTTCGCTGCTCACTCTAAGAGTTAAATCAAGCATAACACCACTTTGGAGACCAAAACTTGTGGACAAAACCAAACCAGTACCAAACTCTTTCCACGCCCAAGCAATTCTCTCCTCTGCACTACGGGAGATCAATTCATTGTTAATACCGGGAATAGCTTTGTCGTCTATGCTCATAATAATGAATTTTATAATATGACAAAGATACGTGGTTTAGTAAAGAATAGGCTGAGTCATAAGAAGAATGAATTTGATTCGCACTTTTAATAATATTTCCTATAAGAATTAATTGTGGAAGATATAGAAAATTTATTAGAAAGAAGGCCGGAATTAGAATCCTGCAAATCCGATATTCGAGCTGCCTGTGAATTACTGTTGAATTGTTTTCGTGAAGGTCATCAGGTTCTTCTTTGTGGGAACGGAGGAAGTGCGGCTGATTGCGAACATATCGCAGGCGAACTCGTCAAACGCTTTTCCCGCCCTAGACCCCTCTCTGAGGAATTAAGAAAAAAACTCGGGCCCGATCTTTCTAAAAACCTACATGGTGCCCTCCCCGCCTTATCTCTTCCCTCAATGGTTGGATTTACAACCGCATTTGTTAATGATGATATTCCGGAATACGCCTTCGCCCAGCAGGTAGTTGCATTTGGTAAACCTGGCGACATATTACTCGGGATTAGTACATCTGGAAATTCTAAAAACATTGTGCACGCTATTAGCACTGCAAATTCCCTTGATCTTCATACGATCGGACTGACTGGTCAGACTGGGGGTAAGCTTTCTTCAATGTGCAAAATTTGTATACAAGTGCCTGCATCAGAGGTTCCCAGAGTTCAGGAATTACATCTTCCCGTTTACCACACCCTTTGCCAAGTGGTGGAAGATACTCTTTTCCCATAAGAATGGACAATATTTCGGACCCGCGAGTGCATTTATCAGATGTATTTGCCAAGTTATCTACGAAACTGGCTGAAATGATAGGTAATCAAGGTGGCCACTTGCTCTTAGTTGGGGGAACGGTAAGAGATTTACTACTTAAAAAAAAACCGGATGAATTAGATTGTGAAGTTCGTGGGTTAACGGTTGAAAAACTCAAAAGTATTCTCTCCCAAGAATTTTCATTTGACGAAGTGGGTAAAGCATTCGGAGTAATACGCTTGAAAGGCTTACATGTTGAAATAGCGTTACCCCGAACCGAAATAAAATCAGGGTATGGTCATAAAGGGTTTTCCGTTGAAATAGATCCAAATCTTCCTTTTGAGAGAGCCGCCATGCGAAGGGATTTCACTATAAATGCACTTGGCCTAGACCCCATAAACGGCGAATTAATAGATCCTTGCTCCGGCCAAAAAGACCTCAAAAATAAAATCCTTCGGCATATTGGCCCTCCCTTCGTAGAAGATTCACTTAGAGTTCTACGGGGAATGCAATTCATTGCCCGGTTTAACCTAAATCCAGCAAACGAAACTATTAAGCTATGTAGGTCAATGAATATAGGGGACTTACCGCCTGAACGAATTTTCGATGAGTGGAAAAAACTCATCCTTAAAGGAAACTATATCGGGAAAGGGCTAAATTTTCTTAAAAACACTAATTGGTTAAGATTTTTCACTGAACTAATGGCTTTAGATGGTTGTGAACAAGAACCCGAATGGCACCCGGAAGGAGATGTGTGGATCCATACGCTTCATTGTATGGACGCATTTGCACGTGAACGAATTGGTGATCAATGGGAGGACTTGGTCGTTGGCTTTGCTGTTCTTTGCCATGATTTGGGCAAACCCCTTACCACTAAAATTGGCGAAGACGGGCGCATTCGCTCCCCAATGCATGAGCCCAAAGGAGAAGAACCAACCCGGTCCTTCCTCTCACGCCTGACCAACCAAGTAGATCTTCATGAACAGGTCGTTCCTTTAGTCAGGAGACACCTTACTCCTCGTACTTTCTATAAAGACAAGGCTGGAGATGGTGCGATTCGCCGACTCGCAAGCAAAGTAAAACGAATCGATCGGCTCGTTCGTGTTGCTGCTGCTGATATTGCCGGTCGGCCACCGAGAAAAGATGAATTCCCTGAAGGTCCTTGGTTACTAGAACGAGCTGAAGGATTAAAAGTTAAGGACTCAGAACCCAAGCCAATCATCCTCGGTCGCCACCTTATTGAGCGAGGACTCGAACCAGGACCTCACTTCAGTCCCATTCTAGAGAAATGCTTCGAGGCACAACTCGATGGGGAATTTAAAGACACCAAAATAGGGCTAAACTATTTAAATTCTATCCTTGAAATGAAAGAGTTTTAACTTTTCGACCTCGTTCTGTACCTGTTGACAAAGAGTTTCCTCTTCATCGCTTAAACTTACTGGTTTCACATAGGATGTTTCACTGTGTCCATCTTGCTCCTCTCCAATAAAAGTGTTTATTTTGTGGTCGAAAACCTTGATATCTAATTCACTCAAGCCAAGAAAACTCTGCAGTTCTGCCATGTAAAATGAAGGTTTTTCAATTAATTTGTCATGTGATAGCATGTACATCCAATTAACGCCTGTAAAAGCGCTGCCAATTTCGCTGAGAGAGTTAAACCATTTATTACATATCTCCTTAAATTGCTTATGATCAGCAACCCAACATCTGCCCTTCATCGACCTCATTACATCCGCTAAATTACGATAAAGAAAAACATGCTTCGAGTTGGGAAGTAAAGTATTTATCGCACTAAGTTGTGCCGTGCTAACATAAGGCAACTTCGATCCCCAATTCGCAAAACCTAGTTTCTTCGCAGTTGAAGAGTAAGCATCGGACATTAGGTTAAAACTGCCCGCGAGTGCTTCAATATAATCTTCATAAAATGGCAGTGCGGATGGGAACCAACCATTATAATCTCCGGAAGCAAGCTTTGATGTACTGGCTTTAATATCGTTGTCCAGTTCAGCATGTTCGATCATCAGACTTGGTAATTGATCGGTAAGAAACTTATCTTCCCCAAAAATAAGGACTTCTTTTGAAGAGGTAACCAATCTTTGCAAAAGTCCAGTGCCACAACGCTGAGTCGGTGCCCAAATAAAAATATTATTAACTGACATATAGCTTACACATTGCTCGAATTTTAAAAAAGGTTATGTACACACTATCTACCAAATAAGTCAGTTAGAAAAGATAAAAATCAACTTACACTCTCTCGGTTTACCATACTACCTAAGAACTTACTTGTTAAATAAAAGAGCCCACTTCTTTAAAGTTCTCTGATCCACACCAATGCGCTTACCCGCCTCTCGATAGCTACCAACATCTTCGTAAGCTTTTTGAGCATAAAGCGATATCCATTGATCCATGGTTATATTAGTTTTTCTATAATAATCACTAATCTCGTCACGCTTCTTGATCAACTTTGAGGGGTAGTACTCTCCAGTCACTACAACATTTCGAACTGCTTGCTCCAATTCACGAAAATTACCAGGCCAATCATAGTTATCTGGTATTACATCTTGTAAAATTCGAAATATCCGTTTGTCCAACTCTGCACCACCCTTCTCTCCAAATAACTTCTTACAGATGAAAGATATTAAAAGATCTATTTCTTGAGGAGAATCATCCAAGATTTCCCTCAGAGAAACGGTTTGTACCTGATCCCCACAAAGGCGGTAAAAGAAATCCTCCCTCATCCCTCCATTTCTTACCTGCTCTCCTAAGTCCCGATGAGTAGCCGCGATAATCTTACCCTCGTAAAAAGAAGGAGCATCGCCACCAATAGCCTGAAATTCACCCGACTGTAATATTCTGAGCAATTTTACCTGAATGGATTCTGGAACTTCACCAATTTCATCAAGGAATACCGTTCCATATTGACCTGCTTTTTTAAAAATTCCCGCATGATCCCGCATCGCACCCGTAAAAGAACCCTTGCGATGACCAAAAAGTTCAGACTCTATCAAGGTTTCTGTAAGGGCAGATAAATTAACCGGACAGAAACTTTCTTTCGGACTGGATTCAAATTGACCATTCTTCGAATTATAGGGAATGAATCTCGATAATCCGATCGCCCGGGCTACAATTTCCTTCCCCGATCCCGTGGGACCTAGAATCAAAGTCGGGAATCGACCGACAGATTCATGCATCCATTGTTGATAGCTGTGCATATCCTTTGTGAAAATACTCTCCCATACACGCACTCGTAGTGCCCTTATCGGTTCACTCCACCCGACAATTTCATTAAAAAGGCAGAGGAAAGCTCTTCGCAATTGATAAAAACAGGAAAAAAGGTGCTCCGGGTTTTCCCACATCGCACTTCTTCCTCCGCAAACTAATGGACTTCTCTGTTTAATTCCTCTCTCAATTTTTTTGAACAATTGACGATTGAAGACAGTATCTCCCTCAACCCTGTTAATCAAAGAATCAATATCATCGACCAGCTTATGGTAGAGAGAAAAATATGCCAATGATGCAATTTGTTCAGCCCGTACA
>JABGWZ010000015.1 GCA_018675995.1 Opitutia bacterium
ATTCTGGAAAGATTTGGTTTGGATATTCCTATTTCTTCTTACCCATTAATCATTATTTCATGGGTGTTTGTAGTTTCAGTCCTAATGGTGTCTAATTTATCAACTTTTTCATTCAGGAATGTCCGTTTCAATGTTGCTTCGAATAAAGCTTTGATCGTCTTGCTTACGGTTTGTTTGGGTGTATCGATATTTATGAAAGAAACATGGATTTTTCTCTTCTCAATAGGGTGTATTTATTTTGTTAGTATTCCATTTTCCCATATTGCTGCAAAGAAGGCTGTTGATTCTTAGCCCTATAGGATTCCCCTAACTTTTTTAAAAGGTTTTTAGCCTTTCTATGACGATCGTTAATCTCAAGCGTATCATGTAGATGCAAAGTTGCATCTCTAATGTTTCCTAGATCAATTTCGATTAAAGCCAAGTTATAGTGTATTTCAGATTCTGACCAATGAACATTACGGGCTTTAAGAAAAAAGTGTTTTGAATTTTCTAAGTTTCCTTTTATTAACTCAATTTCCCCGAGATGAAAATATGCATGATAGTTAGCACTATAAACTTTTACGGCGTCTAATAATAGGCCTTTTTCGTGGGTCTTATTTATTGATTTCAATATTAGAAATTTAAGAACGAGTGCATCTGATCTTAGCTTTCTAAGTTTATGTGTTTCCCCTAATTTCTTTCGTGCATCATAGAACTTATTTTCTAATGATAGGGATTTTGATAATTTGCCTTTTGCATGCTCTTTTTCCTCCAGTGTAACTATCGCTTGCTCAACAGTTTTAATTGCCTCTTTGTAATGCTTTTCTTCTGCTTTGATTTTAGCAACTTCGAGCAAAACCTCTGGGTTATATTGTTGGCTTCCTAGTGCAGAAAGGAAAAAGTTTTTGGCTACTTGATTTTCCTGTTTTCTTACTTTGATAAGGCCAAGAAAGTAGGAACAATCTTTTTTTCGAAAATTAATCTTAAATAATTTAAGAAAAAGCTGTTCTGCATCTTCAAAAAAATCATTAAAAAAATAGCTTTGTGCGAGTTGGTATTCAAAGGTCCTGTTTTTGGGATCTAAACTGATCGCATGTTGCATATATTTTTCAGCGATAAGAAAGTTTTGATCTTCCCTCCCCTTTTTATTTTTAGAGCTTTGCGTTAAACCTAAATGAAGTTGCGCAAGTTCCCAGATTGGTTCGGTTGAATGGGGGAGCAAGTCTACTGAAATTTCTAATAATAACTTCTTTCTTTCACAATCAGTAGGATCTGTGATCAGTTTGGAAAGACGTACGTGTGCACCTCCGTTCAGGGGTTCCAAATCAATTATCTTTTCTAAATATCTAATTTCATGGAATTGATCATTCGCTTTACTGCAAATATCCGCACCTAGTCTGTAGGATTCAATATGACTAGGATTTTTACTGATTGCTTTATTAATAAATTTAAAGGCTTCAGCATAATTTTGCTTAATAAAAAATAGTTTTGATTGAAGATAATTGATTTCAGCCATACCCGTAACACCATGCTTAATTCGATCAATCAAGGTTTGAACCTGATCATATTTTTGCTCTTCAAATAAGATATCGCTCAATAATAATACAGAAGGGATATGCTGTGGGTTATGTTCCAGTGCAACATTAAGATGTTTTTTGGCTTTTTGAATTATATTCTGCAAAACTACCAGTTTTGGTTGTTACTTTATTGAGTAATCGCACAAATCATTTCTTTTGCTTTAGGTGCTTTTCAATTACTTTATTTGCTTCCTTATCCATTAGAAGAACAGCCATACTATAATGAGCCTTGGAGTATGATGAATTAAGTTTAATCGCAGACTCAAAACTTTTGAATGCACTAATGAAATCACCTTTTTCTTTCAATAATAGCCCCCGTCTGTAGTAAGCTTTATCAAATTTTGGATTTAATTTGATGGCTAGGTTCAGGTGTGTCTCAGCTTCTTTGGTATTAGGTTCCTTTACTAAAGTTCCGTCACTAAGTAATCTTTCACCCGTTGTTAGGATTTTAGCATACCAATAGTGACACTGCGTGAATTTTGGATCTATTTCTAAAGCGGTTTCATAATTTCGAATCGCTTGATCATATTCGGATGGACTAGTTAGAATCCGCGCGAGGTTAAAGTATGCTTTTACAAAATTCTGATTAACATCGGTTGCCTTTTGGAACTGTATTTTAGCTTCATTTAAGTCGCCATTTTTTTCTAAGTGATGTGCCAGCTCGTAGTAAGCAAGGGAATACTCAGGGTTTATTTCCAGTGCTTTATAAAAGTGTTTTTTAGCAAGATTTTCGTCGTCGTCTTCCCGGAGGATCATTGCCAAGTGAAAATGTGCTTCAGCATGCAAGGGGTTAATTGAAACGGCTTTTTTTAGGTTTTCTTCAGCTTTTTTATTCTCTCCAGATTCCCCAAGTATTACGCCTAGTCTAAAATAAGCCAATGCATTGTCTGTGTAGAATTTTATTGAGTCCAAATAGTGTTTGAGAGCTAATTTAATATTTCCGCTCTGTTCATAAATATTTCCGATTAGATAATGTGCTTTTGAATATTGAGGATCGATTTTAATTGCCTTTAATAAATGAGTTTTAGAAAGGGAAAGATTTTGCTCTGTCAGAAGAATTTTCGCTAGGTTATAGTGAGATTTTACATGATTGGGCGAGAGCTGGATAACTTTTTTAAAACAGTCCTTTGACTCTGGTAGGTTAGTCTTATCGACAATAGAGCCATCTTTATTTGTGGCCACACCACCAGATAAAAGTTTGCCTAGTGAATAATACGATTCAGTGTAATTTTCATCTATATCTATTGCAGTTTCATAATTCTTCCTGGCATTTTCAAAATCATCTGCATTCGTTAGGAGAGTGGCTTTGTGGTAATACGCAGGGGCAAAATTTTGGTTTATTTCTGTTACTTTATCGAAATTATTTTTAGCTTCTTCGTAATCTTTTATCTGAATAAGAAAAAGTGCATACTTGAAATATGCATCTGCATAATTTGGGTTGATTTCTAGTGCGTTCAGAAAATGATTTCTAGCGGTTTCAAAATCCTTAATGGATGCTAGAGACACAGCGAGTTCACATTGTGCTTCGGCAAATTCTGCATTTAGGGAAACAGCTTTTTGAAAATGTTCCAATGCTGATTGGTCGTCACCGTCTTCCTTTAACAGCAACCCTAGTTTATAATAAGCCTCCGTAAAGTCTGGATTTATTGAGATTGCTTTTTCCAAGTGAGCTTTTGCTTTCATTTAATTTAAAGCGATAAAAAGTTTATTTGGAAGTCATTACCCATACACCATCCCAAGTGCCTTTAGGCGGATTCTTCTTCATATGGTTGCAGCGGTCAATATATAGTTGGGCAGCTTTATCGCTTGGATTAATCTTTAATACTGAGTTAAAAAGTTTTAATGCTTGGTCCCATTTCCCGATATTCCACGACCGGTATCCGTCGTTAAACAAGCCGAGTGCTTCAACTAAGTTTGGATAGGATTCATCATCATGAAAATCCAAGACTTCATACACTCCGACGGGCTCAGTTTTCCCTTTTACGATTACATAGTCCACTGGCCTTGTTCGGTAGGTGGCTTTTACCGCCTTATGTGTGAACTCGCTTATCAGTATGTGTGCACCATACTGTTTACATGCACTCTCAATGCGGGCTGCTAAATTTACTCCATCCCCAATCACTGTGTAATCCATTCTTTTGGGCGAGCCAATATTACCAGACACAATGGAGTCGGTATTGATGCCCATGCCATGGTCGATGGGCATCTTTCCTTCGGTGGAACGTTTTTCATTGAAGACTTTTAGGTCGGTCATCATACGAATGGCGGCCCTGACTGCCCGGTCCGGATCATCATCATGTGGGACAGGTGTTCCAAATATGCACATCATTGCGTCACCAATAAACTTATCGAGCATACCACCTTCATCAGTTATACAATCCACCATGATGGTGAAATAGTCATTTAAAAGTTTAACTGTACCCTGAGCTCCGAGTTCCTCGGTAATCGTTGTAAAACTTCTAACATCAGAAAAGAGTACGGTTCCCACGCTTTGCTTACCTCCCATAATATCTGCATTTTCACCTCCTGCAGTCATTAGTTGGTCGGCCAGTTCGGGATCCATGTATCGAGACATAGTTGACTTCATGCGCTTCTCGGAACTGATATCCTCTATCATTAGCATAACCCCAATGATTTGTTGACCAACTGTAACGCTATTCTTGTTTTCTGAAAAATGTTTTACTTGCTTCTCAGTTCCTTTAGCAACTCTTTCACCTCCACCTTGCTTACCTAAAAGAGGTGTGAGCGTAATGTTAACAGATAAAGTTTCCCCTTCCACAATAAGTTCAGCATCTTGAAATTCTTCATTTTCTTTAAGGCTTTGGATCTTTTTAAGAAGCCATTCATTTGCACCATCGAAATGGTCAGATGCATCGTGTTCTAAAATGGCAGCTTCGTGGGGAATTTTTAGAATACGCAGTCCTGCAGGGTTACAGGTTTTAATAATGCTATTTTCGTCAAAGGTAAGAACCGCATCATGCATACTTGATAGAATGCTCTGAGAATAGTTCATTTGACTTTGAACATCATCAAAGAGTTTGGCATTTTCGATTCCCATCGATATTTGAGATGTGAATGCCGCAAGACGTTTTTCATCTTCCGAATTAAAAGAACCTCCTCTTTTATTGAGCACTTGGCTTACACCAATCGCTTTTCCTTCTTTATTAAAAACAGGCATGCACAAGATGGATCTAGTAAAGAAACCGGTTTGCTTATCAAACCCTGGGTTAAATCTTAAATCAGCATATGCATGGGGTATGTTTACAGGTTCACCAGAAGTGAAAACGGTTCCGGCTATTCCAAGGTGATTAGGGAATTTAATTACAGATTTTTCATCAAGACCTTCCCCGACTTCCGTATAAAGTTCATTGGTTTTCTCGTCATTGATAAACAAAGTAGCTCTTTCACAATCGAGCATGGTTGAAATCGTGGTAATGATTTTCTGGAGTAGGGGAGTGAGCTCAAGCTCAGAAGATACCTGTGACACAACATCAAGAAATTCAAGTTCCTGCTTCCTGGCTGCTTCTATTTGTTCGACTATGATGTTTCCTTGAATTGCAATTGCTGCTTGCTCAGTCATTGCTTCAAGTAGGTCTAAATCGTCCTGCTCAAATTCCCCGTCTATCTTATTTAGGATTTGAGACACCCCAATTTCCTCTCCTGAGACTGTTCTTAGTGGAGCACACAATATACTTTTTGTTCTAAAGCCAGTTCTGACATCAACTGCTTTGTTGAACCTATCGTCTTTGTATGCATCTGGGATAATGGCCCCTTTATTTTGGGTGAACACCCATCCAGCTACTCCCTTCGTGTTAAGAATTCGAATCTCTCTCCTGTAGCTACCTTGTGCGATTCTTGAATACAGCTCACCTGTTGCCGGATCATTTAGAAAAATAGTACCCCGTTCAGCTCCGATTGTGGATGTGGTTATTTTAACAAGGGTTTCTAATGCTTCATCCAAGCTTTTGGTTTTTGCCAAGTCAGTTGTAACTTGGAGCAACATGTCCGAAAACCTGGCCGTTCTTTTAGATTTTGGGTGCGATGGCACCTCTTTATTTTGGATGTTATCTTTCATTTGTTTCCTCTAATTCAGCTCGTAACTCGATAATGGTTTCCTGTAATTGTTTAAACTCCATGGTTTTCTGCTGGTTTTCTTTTTGGATACTTTCCTCGTGTAAATTTTTCTTAAGGTCAATTTCATCCCTCAATGCATTGACTATATTTTTAAAGTGATCAATTTCTCTTTGCTGGGAAGATATGGCATGTTGAATCGCATCGTCTTTTATTGTTTCCGCTTTTTCCAATTCCTTTCTTAGTGAAGACAAACTTTTTTGTAAGTCTCGAATTTCACCAGAATTTTGAGAAATTACTTTTTGAGTAGCTTCATCATTTTTAGACTCCATACCTTCAATTTGAACTCTGAGAAAAGATAAGGATTTCTTTAAATGATCATTTTCTTTTGAAAAAGTAGATAATGCTTTTTGAACGGCTTGTTCTTTATCAATTTCCTTTTGATCTAATTCCTCTCTTATTTCTACGATATTCTTTTTGAGTAATTTTATTTCATTTTCTTTTTCTGAAATTACCCTTTGAGAAATCTCCTCTTTTTTGATTACTAGTTTTTCAATATTCTCTCTAGAATTCAGTAAGCTCTGCTTTAAGACTTTAATTTCAGCTGTAAATTGAGCTTCTGTTTTTTGCACGCTTTCACTTTCTTTTGCCTGTGCTTTTTCAATTTCAATTCTTAGGTTTGTAATCGTTTCCCTGTTGTTGGATATCTCTGATTCGTATTTTAGGGTATTTTTATGTAGCAAATCATCTTGCCTGGATTTTGTAATTTCGAGTTGTTCACGCAAAGAGGAGAGTGAATTCTTTAATTGATTTATTTCCGAAATTGAACTGGAGAAAGCAAGTTGTACGCTTTCCTCTTCTTTAATTTGTGCTTTATCTAACTCTTCCCTTAGGGAAAAACTGAGCTTTTTTAAGGAATTAATTTCATTCTCTTTTTCTTGTGTTATCTTTTGCACAGAATCAATTTTTTCGTTTTGAGAATTTTCTAATTGCTCTCGGATAGATGATAGGGATTTTTTTAATTGGTTTATTTCTTGGGTATTTATGCTGTTTGCGTTCTGTATAGCCTCTTCTTTTTCGATAATATTTTTTTCAATTACTTCACGAAGTTCAGAGATTGTGTTCTGTAAATTATGAATTAATTTATTAGACTGAGCTTTTGCTTTTTGAATCTTCTCCTCTTCTCGACCTTTGTGATTTTCAAGGTTTTCCCTTACCGTAGATAAAGATAACTTAAGCTGTTTGATTTCACTTTGGGCTGCTGACGCTGTTTTCTGAACTGCGTCTTCCTTATCTGCAACTGCACTTTCAAGTTCATTTCTAATTTCAGATATAGCTTTTTTGAGCGTACTAATTTCAATTTGAGAGACTGATTGTGCTTTCTGTAGGCGATCGCTTTCTCTTTCCTTGAATCTTTCCAAATTTTCCCGAGCGAGAGATAGCGAAGATTTTAATTGTCCTATAATGTGTTGATTTTGAGATACCGCATCTTGAACTGCTTGGGCTTGTTTTCCATCTGCAGCATCCAATTCATTTCGTAATGATTGTATGATTGATTTCAGTGATTTCGTTTCTCGTAAATTTACACTGGAAATACTCTGAATATGATCATTATGCTCAGATTTGTTTTTTTCCAACTTCTCTCTGGTTAGCAAAAGGCTTGCTTTTAATGATGAGATTTCTGCAGTGCTTAAAGCCTGGGCTTGCTGGACAGCGTCCAATTTTTCATTTTCTGCCTTCTCAATCTGCTGCCGAAGAGTGGATGTTGTTTTTTTAAGGTCATTAATCTCCAACAGGAAAGTTGAATTTACTTTTTGAATGTTTTCTTGATGTTCAAATATAATGTTATCAATTTCTCTG
Source organism: Opitutia bacterium (assembly GCA_018675995.1). Classification (GTDB taxonomy): domain Bacteria; phylum Verrucomicrobiota; class Verrucomicrobiia; order Opitutales; family Seribacteraceae; genus Seribacter. The sequence goes on from JABGWZ010000015.1 coordinate 7,488, forward strand.
CGAAGAGATGCTGCTGATTCTCTTAGTTGCTTTATTTCCTGCTGTGATTCTCTTTTTGAGTTTTGAGCAATATTTTGTTTTTCGGATTCTGCGTATTCTAGTGCAATTCTTGCCTCCACTAAGCTTTTTTTAAGTTCAATACTCTCTTTACTCTTTTCAATGCTTATTTTTTGTATCTTATCCTCAACTTTCGACTTCTCATGTTCGAGTTCATTTCGAAGTTCCTGTATGACATTTTTTAGTAAGCCTTGCTCCTTGGATTGCTGGGCGGTGAATTTTTGAATCTCTTCAGCGATTCTAGAGTTAGCTAATTCTATTTCGCTTCTTTGCTTAGTTATTATTGCTTCAAGTTCTTTTTTGGCGTTAGTAAATTCAACAGTTTTATTTTGAATTATAGAGCCTTGCTCATGAGACAACTTTTCCATTTCAATCCGCAAATTGAAAATAGTTTGTTTTAAAAAGTTATTTTCTTGCGATAGCAAATCTGTTTCTTCTTCAGTCAGCTGGAGCATAGTGAATTCATAGTAATTGAATAAAATACTTTCAATATATAATGGGGTATCAATTTAAAATATGCTTGCAAAAAGCAATGTGGGGTTTTTTTTGGAAGCTCACCCTATTGTATCCCATTTTTATATGAAGTCACTGTTCTTTTTTGTTTTCGCTATTGTTTTCGTTCTTACTGGTTTCTGTAGTAAGGATAGTAATTCAGAGATTGAAAAGGTTTTCATTTCAGATGATTTACAAATCAGCAAATTAAACCCAAACGGTAAAGAATATGATATCATTGATATTCTTAATACTTCATCACCAAAAGCTAAATCTGTACAACACACTCACAACGCAGGCTTGAAATTAAATAACTCTGATGACTTAGACCTCCAATCTAATGAGAAAAGTAGCTCTGTGATTTCCGATGCTTTGTCTCACTCTTTGGATGTCAATAGAGACTGGGAGGCCGAGAAAGCTTTAAAAAAACTCGAGCAAAATGTTAATGAGCATCAAGCATCTATAAATAACTTAAGAAAGATAAATCTTACTAAGGACCAAACAATTGCTTCATTGTCTACGATTAATGATGAATTATTAAATGAAATAAGAAGAATTAAGGCAATGGGGGGTGCTAAATCTGCAAAGAGCGATATTCCGGTTAAACCTGAAATGTCCCAGATTGATATTTTAAAGAATGAAGTGATGAAACTTAAAAATACTCTAATTTTAAAATCAAAGGAATTGGATAACTTGAGATTCAAAAATGATTCACTCGAAGGGCGAATATCTGAATTAGAAGTTTTGCCATCGAAAGCAAGATACCAATACCCTGACTCTATCATTACAGCACCTCCCGTCACGCCACCACTTTACAATTCCCTTGAAAAGACCTTAAAGACCTTAAGACCTAATATTTACAGCATGCAGAATGAAGGAAGGTGCAGCCTGGAATTTGATGCTGTAGTAACATTATTAAGTGGTAGAAACAAAGAAGCTTTTTTTACAGAATTTTTTATTTTACCTATCTCACTGGATAAAGCACTTCGCGACTCGCCTGCCGTCAAGCTTTCTGACTACAAAGGGGTTTCATCCTTTGCGGAACTTTGGGCCAAATCGAGAGAAAATCCATATCTTTATCAAAATGCCCAAAAAAATATTCGGAATGTGTTGTTAGATTTAATTGAAGATGGAAAAGGCAGGAGAATCCGGACTGATGTTGATGGGTATGCAAAAATTGCTGACATGAAAGCTGGTAGTTTTTTTATCACTGGTACAGCTACTTTAGGCAAAGTTGGAGTTACTTGGGATGTTCCCGTGAGATTAGTTAGTGGTAACAACAAAATTTCTCTTACTTTGGAGAATTCTGCTTGGAGTCTTTAATATTTTAATATTGCTCATTTGCGAATAAGCATATGGTTTAATTATTTTATTCACAATCCCCACAAGTTATGGCTCCAGAACAATCGTCTGACCAAAGTAAGCTACAATTAAGCTTCAAGCAAAAAATTAGTATTTTATTATCCTTTGCTAAGGATAAAATTATGGAGCAGATTCAATGCGTTTGGTTCATAATTATGTACTTGGTAGTTTTCCAAATTCTCGTTTTGGGTCTTCCTATTGTTTATTCTTTGATGATTGCTGTGGGCATATTAATCGTGATTGTCGGATTAGCTTTTTTCATGGAAGGCTTGAGGTTAGGCTTGATGCCTTTGGGAGAAATTCTTGGATCGACTTTGCCTAGAAAGAAAATTGCGGGAATTCCTTGTCTTCCAGCAAGTTTAGCATTTGGGTTTGTCCTTGGTGCATTTGCAACTTTTGCTGAACCAGCAATCGGGGTTTTGCGTGCAGCAGGTTCAGGGGTTGATCCAACAGCAGCACCATTACTTTGGACTATTTTAAACACTGGTGCCGGTTTGCTTGTGAATTGCGTGGGAGTTGGAGTAGGGGTGGCAGTTTTACTCGGTGTTCTGCGATTCTACAAGGGTTGGTCACTTAAGCCTTTTATTTATTGCGGTGTTATTATCCTTTCAGCTCTTACTCTTTACATGCAGTTTTCTGATGATCGCCTGCAGCATGTACTAGGTTTAGCTTGGGATTGTGGTGCTGTGACAACTGGTCCTGTAACTGTGCCTCTTGTTTTAGCACTTGGCATAGGTGTTTGCCGAATTGTTTCTACTGGAGGTTCAAGCAACACTGGTTTTGGTGTTGTAACTTTAGCTTCACTATTTCCAATCCTGGCTGTTATCTGTTACGCTTTGTATTTGTTTAATACTGATAATTATTATTTTGCATCAAATTCGAATGCTCAATGGCACAAAGATGCAGGTGTATATGGCAAGAATTATCCCGCTGACTTGCAAAAATTTGGAGATTTAAAAGCACAAAGCAGAATAGAAACTTCTTCGGGTGCAGGAGAGGCTGAATTATCTTGGTCTTTATCAGCAAAAGAACGGAAGATGATTGAGGAATATATTCTAAAAAACAAGAGTCTTCCTGATGGTTATTCATTAAAGACCAAAGTTGCTGAAGGAAAGATTACTGGGAAGCCACTCACATCAGGTGAGCGTGAAAATGTTGAAATTAGTGGTGCTAAAACCTATGTCGTTCGTGACGGATTTAAAGCACCTGATGGGGTTTGGAATCCTGAAACCGATATTGCAAAGGCCTTTACCAACAACTTCGATTTTTTCCCCAATACTTTCAAGCCGCAAGAAACAGATAAAAATAAAAATGGAAAAGTTGATTTGGGTGAAGATTTTTACAGTATTGAGCCAGATGGATCTATTAATTATTCTAAAACGGATGGAAAACTAACAGGTCCTGACCAAGATCGTGGGGCACTTGAGGGGGCAATCTGGGCCATTGTTCCTCTTTGTACTATTCTTTTGCTCGTTTTGAGGGTTGGACTCAGGCAAAAGCCAAAACACCTAGACGAGCTATGCATTGGTATTGCATGTGCAGTTATCGGTATGTGTTTGTTTAATCTTGGGATTTCACTTGGGCTCACTCCATTAGGAGAGCAACTTGGTGGGAATGTAGTTTCAAGTTTCACTTCGATTCAACCCTGGGAAAGCGAAGGTTTTGTAGAACCTTTATTTAACTCTTCGACTGCGGGTAAATGTCTTGCCATTCTTTTTGGCTTTATCCTTGGATATGGTGCTACTCTAGCCGAACCTGCTTTAAACGCGTTGGGATCAACTGTTGAAAAAATAACCGTTGGTGCATTTAAGAAAAATCTTTTAATGCAGGCTGTGGCAACTGGAGTTGCATTAGGAATCGCTACAGGTGTTGCGAAAATTGCTTTTAACTTAGAATTGTGGTACCTGCTGATTCCACCCTATGCTTTTCTTCTCATTCTAACATTTTTCTCAAGTGAGGACTTCGTTAATTTCGGTTGGGACAGTGCCGGTGTAACTACCGGTCCAATTACTGTACCATTGGTTCTGGCAATGGGATTGGGGATTGGGGCCAAAACCGGCGCAATAGATGGATTCGGGGTATTATCTCTAGCATCGGTAGGACCAATTATAACTGTGCTAACAGTTGGTTTGATTGTTCGGAAAAAGCCAAAGGCAGATGAGGATTTCACTGAAAGCAAGGAGGCTGTATAATATGAATAATCTACTAGAGTCAAAAGGAGTATCTTTGCTTAATTTAATTCTCCCTAAGGAGATGGTTGAAAAAGTTTCTCAATCAATAATTAAAAGTGGAGCAAAAGGAGTATTTCAAATAAGTGCTCGAGGTTCCGTTCTTACCGAGGGTGGTTTCTTTGAGAAAATGTTTCCGCCTCCTTCTCCCGAACAAGTTTTATTACAAGCTTTAGTTTCTGATGATTGCATAACTAAAGTTACAGAATCTGCAATTGCTTCAGGGAATTTAGATAAAGTTGGCTCGGGTGCAGTTTTCTCAATGAGCTGTAATGATGCTCATATTTCATCATCATTCCCAAGTTCTATTTCATCTGAAACAAACAATAGCGAAAACACAAGTGCTCAAGAAAACCTCGAAGCTATTTGCTGTATCTGTGAAAAGGGAGTTGCTGAAGATATTGCAAAAGCCGCGCTTCATTGCGGAGCACCCGGTCCAACAATAACCTACGGAGAAGGAGGAGGCATAAGAGATAAGATTCCTTTACTGAGGATAACTAAAGGTCCAGAGAAAGAGTTTGTTTGGTGCGTTGTTGACAAAGCTGATGCAGATGATGTTTTCGGGAATATGGCTCGGGCAGGAAAGATTACCGAACCAGGTAGAGGCTTCATGTATTCTATTCCGGTTCATTCCGGTTTGATAAATGTATCAAGTACGATTTCTTCTTCCGCACATGGTGCCAACATGGAGCAAATAATATCTGCCTTAGATGACCTTAAAGGTAATAAGGATTGGCGTACGTCCGTCGATTCGGTTAAATCGAAAGCCCTTAAGTCAACATTCCTCGAAAATTTAGTAGGTTTATATTGTATTGTGCCCCGTGATTTTTATGGAGAAGTATACGATGCCATCCTTGATTCGGGTGCACCTGGGGTTAGTACCAATTTTGGAGTTATGATTGATGCCGATGCATCTGACTCTGAACAGAGGCAGAATGAAGAATGGGCACTAGTTTATACTTCTGTGGGTCCAAATAATGTTGGTTCATTACGATCTTCCGTAGAGGCAAAAATAAACAATTTGGGCATTGATAGTTATGCTTTTTATACCCTGCCGATACCCAAAGCCCTAACTTACCTTGGTGGCTAATTTGTTGCAGTTTAGCTTATTTTAAATTCGATTAATGCCCATTCGTTCATTATCTGGGTCCTAACTTTGAATTTTAGGCCCAATTTTTTAATCTTATTTTCAAAATGACTTTTAACTACCTCCTTTTCAGAAGATAGAATACCTGAAAGTATAAGTGTCCCATTTTTACTCATGAAATTTAGTAATGTAGAGCTATTTTTTTGTAGTATATCTGATTGAATATTAGCTACAGTATAGTTGAATTTTTTGCTTGAGGATAGTTCCTCTAAACTTTTCATTTGAAAATTAACTTTATTTATACCATTCAACTTGGCATTTTGCTTGGATACTTTTATTGCATCAGCATCGTTGTCAATGCCTCGAACTTCGTCGAACCCTATTAGACATGCAGTAAGGGCTATGATTCCAGAACCGCAACCGAGGTCAATGAATGATTGTGAAACAAGTGATTTTCTTTGCTGACATTTGATAATTGCATTCAAGCAAAGTTTTGTTGTTTCGTGGTTGCCAGTACCAAAAGCCATTCCAGGATCAAGTAATAGACTTTTGTTTTCTTCGGGTACTCTATAGCGGTTTTTTTCCCAATAAGGCACCCAATGAAAATTCCCAATATTCCAAGGTTTGAAATGCTTTTTGTATGAATTTTTCCAATCTTCATTTTGGACATTAGCAAAAGAAAGAATGTCCAAACTTAAGTTGAAGTTTATATCAAAAATTTCCTTAAAAGAGGAAATTGCAAATTTCTTGCTTTTGAAAAAACCAATCAAGTCACATTTACCCTGGAGAAGGTCAGTTGATATTATCCAGTTATGTGGAGCATATTCGTACAAGACATCTTCTATTTTACTTGCAGTTTCAATTGAAATTTGACCTGTAACTTTAATCATATTGGGAAGTCTAAATTTCCATCTGATAATCCTTTTATAACTGAGGGCAGAAGCATATATTCTGCTGCATGAACTTTTTGCGTTATCGATAAAAGCGTATCACCTTCCATAATCCGAACAGGAGCTTGGGCAATAATTTCTCCATCGTCTATTTTTTCGTTCACCCAATGGACTGTACAACCGGTAATTTTAACTTTTTTATCAAAAGCTTGTTTAATGGAGTTGATGCCCGGAAAACTTGGTAGAAGACTTGGGTGCAAATTAATTATCTTGTTTTTAAATGTAGAAAGAAATTTTTGTTTAATCACGCGCATGAATCCAGCGAGCACAATTAAATCAGGTGATAACTGTTTAATTTCATCTATCCACTGCTCCTCAAATTTTCCAGTAAGCCTTGATGACTCCGTACCTGAATTGATAAATTTATTATTAACCGCATGATCTTTTGCGTGTTTTAAAATACCTGCATCTGCAACATCGCTAAAAACGCCAACAATTTTCGTTTCACCCAATGCATTTTCAGAAGATAATTTGAGAATAGCAAGTGCGTTTGAACCATTTCCTGAACCAAGGATAACAATCTTCATTTTAACTTTTTTAGGAATTAGATGCTATATCCTTAATCAGGTTGGATGTACTTTTACCTGAAAGAAAAGATACAAACTTTATCTCAGCATTCACTTCCTTTAACGCTGCTCGTTCTTCTTTTGCAATAGTAGTTTCGTCATAATCTCCAGATTTTACATAAATATCTGGTTTTAGAACAAGAATTTCCTGTTCCAACCTTTGAGTATTAAAAAGTGTAACTCCTGATACGCATGATAGGTTTCTAAGAAGAAAAGCCCTATCTTTTTCTGGAACAATCGGTCTGGATTCTCCCTTTAAGCATTTGATGCTGAAATCAGAATTAAGAGCAACCCAAAGGTAATCGCCATGTTTACTTGCTTCTATCAATGAATGCACATGACCGCTGTGCAATAAATCAAAGCAGCCATTTGTTAGAACAAATTTACTGTTTTCTTGTTTTATCTTATTTCTAAATAAAACTGCGTCTTCCAGTGTAGTAAATGGATTATCTCTATAATCTATAATGTCCAAAACTAATCGAATAATCTTTTCGCCTTATCTAAAAACCCTTCATCGGCCTGTAAATCCTCCTCGCCAGATGCTTTTGCAAATTCTACAAGTTTTTCTCTTTGTAATTTGGTAAGCTTTGGGGGAATGTGAATTATAGTACGAGCATAAAGGTCACCCTTTCTGTTTGGGGCTCGCAAGTTAGGCATGCCCTTGTCTTTAATTCGAAATGTTTTGTTAGCTTGAGTACCGCTTGGAATTTTAAGAGTAACTTTTCCTTGGAGAGTCGGGACTTGAACAGCACCACCAAGTGTTGCGAGGGTAAAAGGAATTAAAATATCATGAAATAAATCGTCTTCATCCCGGTCAAATTTGCTGTGCTCTTTAATATGGACATCTACATACAGGTCTCCTGAGGTCCCACCCATTGCCCCGGCATCACCGCGACCTCTTGAGCATAATCGATTCCCATCGCTTACTCCAGGAGGGATTTGAACTTTAACTTTATCTGGAGATTTAAGCCTACCCTGTCCACCGCAGGCTTTGCATGGATTTTCTATTGTAACACCTGAACCTTGGCAGGTAGGGCAGGTTCTTCTAATACTTATAAATCCTTGATTTGTGGCTACTTGACCAATCCCGCCACAGGTCGAACACATTATCTTTCCGGAACCTTCAGATGCACCGGACCCTGAGCAGGAATCGCACGATGTTTGACGCTGATATTTGATTTCCTTCTCAACTCCAATGGCTGCTTGTTCTAGGGTAATTTCAACACTGACTCTTAGATCAGAACCTCTCGTGCCTTCACTTTGGTTACTTGTTCCACCTCCCCCAAAAAAATCTTCGAATATACTACCAAATCCACCGCCACCGCCACCGCCACCGCCAAAAGCATCTTTGAATAAGTCGAATGGATCAACTCCTTGACTGCTCGATCTTCCTCCCCGAAATGCATCGTGACCAAACTGATCATATTGATTCCTTTTTTCAGGATCTTTTAATATTTCAAATGCAGCAGATATTTCTTTAAACTTTTCTTCAGCATTTTTGTCTCCTGGATTTTTATCAGGATGGAATTTAACAGCAAGTTTACGATATGCTTTTTTAATTTCACTGTCGCTGGCACTCCGATTAACTCCGAGGGTTTCATAATAATCTTTTTCTGGCATGGATCAGTTTTTCTTATTTATCTGTTTCAGATTTAGAAAGTATAACACTTGCTGGTCGTAAAAGTTTATCTCCCAATCGGTAACCGGACCTAATCGTTTTAACTACCGTACCCTCTTCAAGGTCATTATTAACTTCATAATTTATAGCTTCATGAAATTTGGGATCAAATTCGTCTTTTTCAGGTTCTAAAACAATCAACCCATAACTATCTAGGGTGCTGTGCATTTGTTTCATCGCCATAGCAAACCCTTCAACAATTTCGGACGCACCTTCATGTTTGGTTGCTTCTGTAAGTCCCATCTGAAAAGCATCAATAATCGGCAGAAGGTCGCTTATTAATTGGGAACGTGTTCTTTGAACGGCGTCTTCTCTTTCCTTAATCGCTCTTTTCTTGAGATTTTCTAAATCAGCATGAACTCTTAAGTACTTATTTTGCAGATCGTCTTGCTTTCCGTAAGCTTCATTTAGTTTAGCCTCAAGCCTTTTACCCTTCTGTTCTTCATCATGAGACTGATCTTCCAAATCACTTGAATTTTCTTGTTTTTCAAAATCATCATCTTGATTTGGTTGATCACTAAGGTTTTGATCTTCGTTTTCGTCTAAATTTTTTTCCATAATACTAAAAATATTTTTAACCCACTAGGAAATCTCGATTAGTACAGTGGGTCAAATGCAAAGCAAGAATTGATGACATCTTTACATTGAGAATGAATCGGTGATGAGTAGCGTACTATTTTCTAAGGATTTGATTAAACATTTTGATGAGAATGGAGAAATCACTTGTTCTCCTGCAATAACTTTATTGCAACCAATTTTGATTGTTCCGGAAATTACATGAACTATAGCACAATCTATATTCTTAAGTTTAAGTAACTTTTCTTTTCTGTTTCCCATTTTTAGTTTTACGATTTTAAAGTGTTTACAATCGGCTAAAACGATCTCTGTAATTCCTTTAGACTTGATGGTTGAAGGTTTGATGTCATTGAAGTCTATACATTTTAAAGATTTTTCTAAATGTAGATCTCTTGGTTTTTGGTCAATTCCTACCCGACCCCAATCATATACCCTGTAAGTAGTATCAGAATTTTGCTGAATTTCTAATATTAAGTTTCCTCCATCAATTGCATGCAACCTTCCACTTTCAACTAAAATAGAATCCCCCGGTTGAGACTTTAATCTATGGCAAATTCCTTCCACCTTTTCTTCTCTTATCGCTTTTTTAAAAGTAGGCTTATCAATTTTTTTCTTAAGTCCGACGAATAAACCCGCATCTTCAATTGCATCAACCACATACCAATTCTCAGTTTTTGGTTCCCCTTTCAATTGATGAGCAATCTTCTCAGGTGGGTGAACTTGGAGGCTCAGCCGCTCTTGACAATCTAGCCATTTAACAAGTATTGGAAACCTTTTATCTTTATCCCAATTTGGCCCCATTATAAAAGATGAATTTTCGAAAATAATAGATCGTAATGACTTACCCTTCCATTTACCTGATGAAACGACTGACATTGCATCTTCGCGATCGACAATTTCCCAGGATTCGCCAATTTTTTGGCCCGTTAGCTTTAAGATCCTGTTAAATTTAGTTCGAAGAGATACTCCACCCCAAACTCTTTGCTTATAAATTGGTTCAAACTTGAAAATTATCATTAAATTCTATTCTTTAACAATAATGGGTGTAAAAGTTAAATTAATTCTTTTGTGTTTGGAAACTTGATGGCTAAGAAGATCGACAACAATAATGGTGGCATATCTGAGTTGAGTCCGAAAAAACGAGGATTTATCGGTTTGATCAGTGGTGCATTAGCGATACTCGTTTTGATCGCCCTAATTAATTATGATCCTTCCAGTTATCATGTCCACCCTCCTGCTGACTCAGCCCCTTTACTTGGGCAATTAGGAATTTTTGTAGCTCGCCATCTATTTGGCTTACTTGGTCTCTCCGCATGGATGTTACCTTGGTTCTTAGGGAATGTTTCATATCTTTCGTTTAAAAAAACTAAAACACGTTTAAAGCTTTTGAAATTATCAACGATTCTCGTGTCGTTAATTTGTGTAAGTATACTTGCTAACTTACGAGATAGTCAGTTTAGAATTGAATCAAATGCATCACTTTTAGATTCAAATAGATTTGAACACGGAGCAGGTGGTTCGATAGGTGCTTTTTTTTATTCAGGATTGCCGGTCGATTCTTTACCTGAAGAGCGAAGCAGTGGTTTCTTGAAATTGTGGTTTGGCAGTTTGGGAACAACTGTAATTTCAATTGGGATTCTTTTGTTATCCTTATCTTTTCACTTTAAATCAGTAGGTTTATTCAAACTACTTTCAAAATTTGAAGTATTCGGGAAGTCTGAAAAAAAATCGCCACCAACTGATTTACCTATCTCTTCAGATTCCTCGAAAG
>JABGWZ010000014.1 GCA_018675995.1 Opitutia bacterium
GAACAAGAGGTATTTAGCTTATAAATAAATTAATATTCTAAAATTAGATATGTTTCACACCGCCTTTGTAATCACGAGTCAAATCTTTCAATACATTTACAATTTCACGAGTTGTTAAACCTGTGGCATCCAATAAATCGCGATCTATGGTAGCTCCTCTGCGCAGAGAAGTACTGGCACTCTCCTCTGCATTGATTAACAACCCATTACCTATACGGGCTAAAGCCTGACCAAAGGGAAAAGAAGTTGAAAACAAATCCTTAGAAGAATCTGCAATAAAAGAAGTAATCGAATCATCAAAACCTATATCAATCATTGCCTGAGCAGTCCAACGGACGCATTCTTCTCTACATTCATCAAAAGCAGAGTGCTCAAGGGCTTGTAGATGAATAAGTTTCTCATAAGCTACATAACTAAAGTTATAGAATAGTCCACAAAGATATGCATCGTCAGCCCTTAACCCTAAAATTTCATTGTAATGCTTAATAAAACGAGCTAATATTACAGCTCTCTTCTTAAGGATTGCCTCTGATATGCCTGAAAGCTTTAAGGGCAATTCAAAAATTTCCTGGTTCATTGTTCGAATAGCAAGGCTTTTTAAAAAACTAAGCCCTTTCTTGAAAAGGATTTCTTTCGCAAATTCATCTCCGCCACCGCCAAAACCGCCACGACGTGTGAGTTTTTCAAGTAAAGATTGGTTACCAGAACATAATCCCAGCACATCCTCCAAGGTTGGTTCTTGTTTGTTTATCAACTTTTCAATTTTAGGCAAAAGCACAAGGGATGAGAAATCCTCTTTAAAAATAGTGGAAAGCCTCTTACAGTTATCAGCTATTAAGTTCATTTTGTAAATATAAATACTAAATAATATGAAATAATATAAATAAGTTATATAAGTCAATAAATTACACTTAAAAAATAACACCAAATAACAGAGCTTGTTATCTAATTCCATTCAAATAACCCGCCTAACAGAGTAAAATATTAAAAAAAACCTAATTTATGTTTAAAATTTTAATCTACAATTAGCCAAATCAGGATTGCGGATACTTTTTTAATTAAGCTAAACTTAAAAGATGAAATTTTCACCTTTAATATTTTTACTTTCCTCTCTTTCTCTTTATTCTAACCGCCCCAATATTATTTGGATTACTGCTGAGGATATGAGCCCAACACTCGGTTGCTTTGGTCACCCTGATGCCATCACCCCAAACATCGACGCACTTGCCACACAAAGCGTACGATACACGAACGCCTTTGCTTCCGCTCCAGTATGCTCTCCATCCCGCTCCTGCCTGATTCATGGAACCTACCCGCCAAGCCTTGGTACACAGCAGATGCGTTCCGGATTCCCACTTCCCTCTTACATGAAGGGCTTCCCTGCCCTGCTCCGCAAACATGGATACTACACCACCAATAATGTAAAAACCGACTATAACTCAGGGAACCTCAAGGATATCATCAAAAGTTCATGGAATGAAAATTCTGGTTCCGCTCATTGGAGGAAGCGGGAGGATAAGAAAAAACCTTTCTTTTCTGTCTTCAATCTTATGACTTCCCACCAAAGCCGGTCGATGGTTTGGTCGTATGAACGCTTTGAAAAAGAGATTCAGTCCAAACTAAACTCCGACCAGATCCATGATCCGGTCAAAGTCATAATCCCGCCCTATTACCCGGACACTCCGGTCGTACGCAAAACTGTTGCCCGCTTTCACGACTGTGTAACCGCGATGGATAAAGAAGTTGGCGAGATCCTGAGGCAATTGGAACAGGATGGATTAGCGGAAAATACAATTGTATTCTTTTTCTCTGACCATGGATCGGGAATGCCGAGGCACAAGCGGGCACTCCTCGATTCCGGCATGCATGTCCCCCTCCTCATTCGGGTTCCTGAAAAATGGAAAAAGTTCGCCCCTGACCAAGCGGGCTCAACCACTGATCGAATGGTCGCTTTTGTTGATTTCGCCTCCACTGTACTGAGCCTGACCGGAATCGATATCCCTCCATATATGCAGGGAAAACCTTTCCTGGGCACAGATAAAGTGAAAGCACGAAAGTATGTATTCGGTCACCGTGACCGGGTGGATGAAGTGCGCGACTTGGCCCGCTCGGTCCGCGACCAGAACTTTCTTTATATCCGAAATTATATGCCTCATCTCGGTTACAACCAACCGACTGCCTGGCCTGACCTGGGCGAAATCAGGCATGAATTTTACCGCCTCGCAGACCGAAAAAAGATGACTTCTCCGCAATGGCATTTTGCAGGACCCACCCGACCGGTTGAGGAGTTGTATGACTGTAAAAAAGATCCGCAAAATCTTACAAACCTGGCCGGCTCGGCTGCACATAAAAAGATTCTTACCCAACTACGCGGTGCACTCAACCAACACCTTAATCAAACACGGGACCTTGGTTTCCTGCCCGAGTATGAAGCCTGGAAACTCTTCGAAAACAGCTCAGGTTGGGACGTTGGAAAGTCGGGCAAAATAGACCTTCAAGGGATAAGGAAAGCCGCATCGCAAGTTGGCCTGGTTGGGGAATCAATCCTGATTGCCAACCTTAAATCCAGCAACGAGCTTGTTCGCTATTGGGGCGCAATTGGACTCTGTGCTCAAAAAGAAGAACTGGAAAAAGATGCAATAAAAGCACTTAACAGAGCCCTGAATGATCCTTCACCCTCGGTGCGAATTGAAGTGGCCAACACTCTTCTGCTCCGTGGAAAATCTGAGCCTGCCCTTTCAGTCTTGATCAAGGAATTAAATCACAAAAATTTAATCGTTGTAACTCATGCAGCACGGACCATAGAACTATTGGGTAAAAAAGCCAAAAAGGCGACAAAAGCTATGCAAGAGTGTCTGGAACGCGCCCACAAGATTCGCCCACCCGACCTATCCCCAGTAATTGTACTTCCCGGGGATCAGGACATGGCTATGTTTGTCGGATTTTCCTGCCAGGCATTTTTAAATAAAATAAAAAAGAAGTAACAAAAGAAAAAAGGTGCCAAAGACCACGGATACATTCGAACTTCGTCCGATGAAAACGGATGAATGGCACGAGGTTGCTGAATTGATTTATGGGTCCACAAATTCCTGGTATGTGGCTAATGGGAAAAATCCTATTTTCAACGGCCCGCCTTCAGATGCCCTGCTGTTTTGTGAGGTCTATGAGACACTTGATCCAGGGTGCTGTATCCTAGCAGTGTGCCGAGAAACAAAAAAAATTGCCGGCTCCTGTTTTTATCATCCCCGCACTACCCATGTTTCTCTTGGGATAATGAATGTGCATTCGGATTTCTTTGGGAAAGGAATTGCAGGCTCCCTTCTTTCCTGGATTATCAGCTACGCTGAACAAAAAAAATTGCCCGTCCGCCTAGTTTCAAGTGCCCATAATCTGGATTCCTTCTCGCTTTACACGAAAAAGGGTTTTGTGCCATTCCTCAGCTTCCAGGATCTCTACATTAAAGTTCCGTCAAATGGATTTCCTATTATTGAGATACCTGATGGTGAAACCATTCGGGAAGCAGTAGCTGAAGATGTTGCGGATATGGTTGAACTGGAACGGGAATTGGCCGGAATTGAGCGGGCGAAAGATTTTTCTTATTTTATCAAAAATTCAGAGGGCATTTGGAAAACCCTTACTTATAGGGACAGGGATGAGAAACTGCTTGGTTTTCTGTCCTCCGTAAATCACCCGGCGAGCCGGATGATCGGTCCCGGTGTTGCCCGGTCAGAAAAAATCGCAGCCTCATTACTGAGTGCCCAACTTAATTTTTTTCGCGGATTCAGTCCGGTATTCCTACTTCCAACCGATGCCGCAGAAGCCGTAAAAACTGTCTATTCATGGGGGGCGAAAAATTGTGAAATTCATTTCGCCCAATGCCTTGGACAGAGACAAGCACCAAGAGGAGTAATCATGCCCACCTTCATGCCCGAGACAGGATAAAATGATAATTGAAAGGATTTCTTAAAATGGAAAATCTGTTTTCTTATGGCACCCTGCAAATAGAAAAAGTTCAGCAGGAAACTTTTGGAAGAAGTCTTTGCGGGAAAAAGGATGTCCTAACCGGTTATGTGATTTCAAAAATCAAAATTACGGATCAAGCTGTTCTTGCAAGAAGTAGAACTGAAATTCACCCAATCCTCCGTTACACTGGAAACCCTACAGATGAAGTAGAGGGTGTTATTTTTGAAATTTCCAAGGAAGAGCTAAAACAGGCGGATACTTACGAGGTTAGTGCCTACAAACGAACAGAAGCAAACTTCAAGTCTGGAGCAATAGCCTGGGCTTATGTGGCTGCAGAATAAACAATTAAGACTTAGATTAATTCTTCCCGTACCATTCTGGAGTGCCAAACCAGTCATGCATCTCCTTATCAAAAGGAGCGACCACTCCTGCAGGCTCAGGAAACTCCCCCTGATCCTGGGTCTCCACAATCCAAGTATTCAAAGCAATACGCATTTGAAGGAGAGCCTGTCGATGCTCGGGCTTTGGGGAGTTAGCAAGGTTGTTTATCTCATGCGGATCAGCCTCAGTGTCAAATAGTTGCTCTGGAGAAACAGTGGGAGACATAAGGTCAGCCGGTGGACCCTTTAATTTTCCCGCTGCCATCAATTCACGCATAAGTGGCTTGATAGGAAAACATTTTTCTTTGTATCGGTTCAAAGATGTAAAATGACGATCAGGGTAGTAATTACGCAAGTAATGATATTTCTTTCCCCTGACACTACGGACTCGGTTGACGGTCTCATCAACCCTGTCACGAGCGGAAAAAGCATAGGTTCTCTCAGGACCAATACGGTTGCCCAAAAAAATCCTTCCATGCATCCCAAAAGGTTTTCTTATCCCTGCAAAACCGAGAGTCGTGGGCGTAATATCAATCAGGCTAACGACCTCGTCTTTAACGGCACCTACTCTGTAATTTGCAGGGGCGGAAAAACCTGCAGGCCAACGGATGATCATGGGTACATGAAGCCCGCTATCATAACACCAATGTATACCTCGTGGCTCGATCCGTCCATTATCGCCAAAAAACATAACAATCGTGTTATCCGCCAACCCATCCTTTTTTAGGCGCTGGAGCACTTTCCCAATCGTCTTATCCATTCCCGAAACAGAGTTTAGATAGCGTGCCCATTCCTCACGTACAATGGGATGATCAGGATAGTACGGAGGAGGGGTTACATTTTTTGCTGTTGCAATCTGTTCGTGATGCTTCTCACCCTTCCATTCGACCCGGGGTTGGCGCCAGGTATTGCGGTCATAAATATCGTATTCACATTCAAGCGTGTTCATCTGAGCGAAGAAAGGCTGATTATCTTTCAGTTCCTCCCACTTACTTCCATCGTAAAGTTTACCTTCATTAACAAAATTAAGGTCGAGTTTTCCCGATCCGATCTCCTCTCCATTCATCGTCTTGAGATTCGCGGTAAAGTATCCTTCATCCTTTAAGCGATGGGTAATTGGCCGGACTCCC
>JABGWZ010000239.1 GCA_018675995.1 Opitutia bacterium
AAGAATCCAATAAAATTCTTAAACCGCCCTCCCCGCCCGGCATCTCATAGGCAACGGGTCCAACCTCGGTCATTCCGTAATGGTCATATAGAAGGGATTCACCACCCCATTCTATATCCACTTTGTTCCGGTTAAGAAGCTGGCTTCCTCCGCATTCTCCTGCCACGATTATTTTTTTTAAGGAATTTTTCTGCAAAGGAATACCGCATTCTTTTGCAGTACCTATCAAACGCATCGCATATGTCGGTGTACAAAAGAGATATTCAACTTCCTCTTCCACGATGGTAGCCAACCTTGATTCGGTGGACTGACCACCACCCGGTATGCATACACACCCCCGTTGAATCGCCGCTTCGTAGGCCGTCCAGAACCCTAAGAACGGACCAAAAGAAAAAGCAAAGAAACAACGTGCGCCATTATCTACTCCTGCTTCTTCCATTATACGGTACCAATTTCCCAGCATCCATTTCCAATCTTTCTGAGTATCCATCCAGGTTATCGGATCGCCGCTAGTTCCACTAGTTCTTGAAAAACGCAGGTATTTTTCTATCGGATAGGTAAGGTTTGATCCGTGTCTCGGATTATCAACCCGATCGTTTTCTATTTCCTGCTTACTGGTAAGTGGACAAATTTCGGAAAACTCCTCAAATCCCGACCATGATTTCCAATCCGACAATTCTCGGAAACGAGCCCTTTGAAAAGAATTATTTTGATTAATCTGTTCGAGGTTTATTTGGAAGTCTGACCACCTCTTGGACTCCCAGCTAAGAACTGTCTCTTTTTGATCCATCATCCTTGTGGATTTTAACCCACTTCAAAAACCTAATGTCAGGAATTGGATACCTCAGCCACCGCTTCAATCTTGGGCGGTTTAGGGGCATGCTTGGTGATCATATATCCACCTACAGCAGCCAGAGCGATTCCAAGAACAAAAGGCCAACGAACATAAGACCAATTTCCCTCCATGGTTGTACTTACCAAGGCATTAACCATGGGGGCACCTGCAAAAATAATCGACATAATTACCGGTACAAAGGCAGGGCTGGACATCTTACCGAAGGCAAGCAATACACCCAAAGCACCGATTGCTCCCAAGGTGCCCGCAATCAGGGACCACTGCCAACCTTTTGTGGGATAAGTCCAGAAGGCAATGTTTCCCCCTTTTAGTTTCAATATAATAAGTGGGGCAATTACTGCTGTGAGGAAATACGCCAAGCCAACCCAAAGAAAGGCCATAATTCTCCCGTTTTCTTTATCTGCCATATTGCTGGATCCAATGTGCATACAAACACCGTAAGTTCCCCAGCATACCACGGTTAGAAGTGCGAATTGTAAATAGTGCATAAATCTCACTTTCTATCGGTTCCCCATATCAGGCAAACCGAATATATATTGAATTTAAAATCTCGAGCAGCGCTCGTGCAAGTTATTCTTGGTTCAATAAATTTGTCGCGTTCTCCTGATCCTCCGCCTGCTCTGTGGAGAGAGAGGGATAGTAGATGTCCCAATCTTTAGTAGCAGTATCCCAATAAATCATACCGGGCTGCCCATCTGAATCTTTAGCCAATTGAAAATACAACCAACTGTTTGATTCGTGCGAGTAGGCCCACGGATAATAATCCATCCACATCCAACCCTGCGGATAGGATTTTTTACGGAGGACGCGAACATTATCGGCAAAAGTTGAGTAAAATGAACCATTGTCATTAAAAGCCCCAATGGTCCAATAATCTTCATCATGTGATGACCTATCGAATTGTTTGATCAGATTTCCATTCAAATAATGGCTCGTTTTTCCATCAATTTTTGTAATCTGTAATTGGTAAAAAGTATCCAACGATCCAGCTTCCTGATGCTGCCACTCGTTACCCGAATCAAGATAATCAAAAAGTAATACTGGGCCACTAGTTTTATACCTAAGTTCTGCTCCAAGGCTCCCAAGTGGGTTTATATCCAAATAGGCCAAATAAATCCCTGCCTCATAATCATTGGTTTGGCTAGGTATGGAGATATCTGCTTGGATGCCATAAATATCTTCGTCTTTAAAAAATAAAAAAGTATTTCCACCCGTTGAATCGCTTGCTGCTGCTGCAATATCACTTGGCAACTGTGTAGGGCTACTGGCAGAATAGATGGCACCGTTTAACTGAGCTTTTCCATTACTAATTGTAACGGATTGACCACCACCCCAATAGCCAACATCCCACTTGCTGGAGTTTAGCTCTGTTCCATTAAAATCATCATAATCTTCCCAGTAGTAAGCATCGGCGGATGAAAAATTACTTTCTTCAGAGTAATTTAGCTCGCTCGGAACATTCCATTGATTATTCCATACTTGGTAATGGGCCATATCGCTCTCATTATCATCATTAATAAAAAGCGCCTGGTAGTACCAGTCCTGCATATTGTTCGAATAGGCCCAGGGATAATGATCTTGCCATACCCATCCCTTGTTCGCCCAGTTTGCAAGTACCTGGAAGTATCCGCTCCCACCCCTGTCGACCCTGCCATATCCACTTGAGTAAAAAGTAAGATCCATAATCGCGAGCCTGTTTTCCGGATCAAGTGAGAGTATGCCATTATTCGAACCATTCTTTAGGTACGCATATTCGACAATCGAGGAGGTATTACCCTCTGACACCGTTACAGATATATCAGAAGTAAACACATAAGTAATATCGCCCAGCTTCAAACTATTTCCAAGCAAAGATTCCAGAGCATAACCAGTCTGATAAACCAGAAGATCGAATCCTCCAGTATCATTTACATTATTGGAATCCATTTCTTCTCGGTCAAAATAACCAGTTGTATTGGAATCAAAAAACAACAGAGTTTCTTCATCCAAACTAGTGGTAAGCTTACCCATCTTAGGTCCCACTTTATTCCAAGTGTAGGTAATGTTGGAGAGTTCATGTTTAGAAAAATTACTGTCTGCTAAATCATAAAATTCCGCATTTGATTGATCGAGAAATTTCAACCTTTCCGATGAGCCCTGATATGTCCAACCCACTAGTGAATCAGGGGTATGAACACCCTGCTTGATTTCCAGATTTGCCGAACCGTTTTCAGAACTATCACTCCATTGACTGGATGCGGTAACTGCTGAAGTAAAGGTAATAATATGCTTCACATCACCTGAATCTCGAGAAAGAACAAGGGAGGCTTCAGTAGATGAATTTTTCTCGTAAGTATATGGAATTGACCAGAGTTTATTAGATCCACCTGTAGAATCTATGTAATAGGCATCTTTGGAGGTAAAGTAGTAATCAAAGTCGTAACCTAATTCAGAAATGTAAAGAGTTTGGCCAACGAGGGATGTAGGAGCGTAAGAAATAGAAAAAGTACCACTATCCTGATCGGCAATATTCTGGAATGTATCATCAGAGTATTCAGCCCATGTATATGTGCCATGATTAGGTGAAAGGAAAGTAACTGTAGTTATTTCAGGCAAAGGGTTAGGTTCGTCTTCGTAGAGATAGGTAATTTTTCCAGTATTCGCTGAGGTTTTTTCATACTGGTAGGTTCTTGTTTTGTCTCCATAGGAATTGATACCATCTTCTCCATAGTACAGCGGACCGGTAACAGTCCCATCTGCTGCGGTATCAACTACTGAAAATCCCGCGATCGAATCGGGTGCGTAAGAAGCAAAAAGCCCAACATGGATGAAAAGAAAAGAGGCAAAAATAGCTAGAAATAATTTTTTCATATATACAAAGCTTAGGGGATAATTTGTATGATTTAAAAGAATACACAAACGATCGGTCAATCGAATTAACCGATCCGATTGAAACCTAAAAATGTCCTAGGACTTCTGCTGTACCTTAGAGGTGAACACTTCAGGTATCATGATTGGAGTCATCGACCCGCTTGCTTGGTCAAACCGTACACAGGCAGCAACGGCTTCCCCAACTGCTGCCTTTACTCGCTCACCATTTTCAGTTTTCCAGAATTGAAAAGCATAGGTGATGGAACGGTCACGCATCTCTGTAACAATCAATCTAATCTCCACTTCCTCCTCGAATCGTAAGGGGCGCTTAAAACGGCAGCTTGCTTTCACCCGGGGCCAGCCAAAGCGGCCATTCTCATCTTCCATATCAACGGATAGG
>JABGWZ010000092.1 GCA_018675995.1 Opitutia bacterium
CGCGCTCTTGGACAAACCCACCTGTTCGAGTAATTGTTCGACCCGCGCAAATCTCTCGCTTTTATCTCCGATTTTATGAACTTCCAAGGGTTCACCTATAATCGACCCAACAGTCATTCGGGAATTTAAGGATTCCGCAGGATCCTGAAAAACCATTTGAACGGATTTACGAAAATTAATCTCATCTTCGCTTTCGGTAACCTTCTGATTCTTAAATCTGATCGATCCACTGGTTGGCTCGACCAGTTTTACCACCGCTTTGGCCAAGGTGGATTTCCCACAACCTGATTCCCCAACCAAGCCAAGGGTCTGGCCTTTCTTCAAGCTCAGGCTTACTCCGTCCACGGCCTTACAGGCACCCACTGCTCTGCGAAAAACCCCTCCCCGAACCGGGAAATGAACTCGAAGGTCTTCTATTTCTAACAATTTTTCCCGGTCGATCATAGTGTTGTGCATATTGGACAAGCCTCCACCCAATGGCCTGGATTTACTTCAGTAAAGGGAGGTCTTCGGACAAGCTGTTCCTCCGAATGCTCTAGCCCGCTTCTCGGAGCGAAACGACAGCCCATATTAAGTTCAGACAGACTGGGAACCATTCCGTCAATTGTTGAAAGCACAGTTTTGGGAATCCCATCAAGCCGGGGAATAGATGAAAGTAGCCCGCGCGTATAGGCGTGTATAGGGTTAGCAAAAAGATCTACAGTGGAAGCTCGCTCAACCACCCTACCCGCGTACATAACACAGACTTCATCACAGGTTTCAGCTATGACACCTAAGTCATGAGTAATCAAAAGAACAGAGGATCCGAGTCTTTGCTTCATGCTTTGCAGAAGATCGAGAATTTGAGACTGCACAGTCACATCTAATGCGGTGGTTGGTTCGTCAGCGATTACAAGTTTCGGCTTACAAGCCAATGCAATAGCGATCACGATACGCTGCCTCATTCCACCCGATAACTGATGAGGATATTCAAAGACTCGGTTTTCCGGTGCAGGAATACCAACGTCCTCCAGCATATCAATTGATTTCTCCCATGCTTCTTTGGGAGTAATATTCTGATGGAGAAGAAAGGATTCACTTATCTGATCCCCAATCGTTCTGACTGGATTTAGTGCATTCATTGGTTCTTGAAAAATCATCCCAATTTCATTACCCCGAATCTGCCTCATTTCATCGGGGGTTAGTTTTAATAAATCCATTCCACCAAAATGAATTCTTCCTCCGGTTATTTTACCAATTGGTCGAGGTAAGAGCCGCATAACCGAAAGAGCGGTAACACTTTTTCCGCAGCCCGATTCCCCAACGAGCCCAAGGGTTTGTCCATGCTTAACTTCAAAATTGACCGCGTCCAATGCATGCACTTCCCCCTCATCGGTGGCAAAGGAAACGGAAAGCTCGTTAACTTCCAATAATGAATTCGTCTTTGCTTCGTCAGTCATAAGGATTTTAACCCCATTTTATTTTGACTTGTACTTTTTGAATTCACGAACAGTGGGCTGTGAAGAAACGGGTTCACCTTTTTCCATTGCATTGAGGATTTTTTCCTTTTCTTGAGTATCAATCCAAAAAACCTGAAATTCCTCGTAATCAGTTGATTCTTTTGGTCCCCAGTCATCAGGAAACTGAAGCCAGCTCCAATGCCCCACACGAAGCCAGGGTTTTTTCCAGGCTGGCACCCAGACAGCATGGTCATGAATTATTTTACTTAAGCGGTGAGCCATTTTGGTTATCTGCAGGAGGTCCTCTTCTTCTCGGTATTGATTAATCAAATGGTCTAATTCACGAACCGCAGTTTGAGTGAAATTATTGGTACTCGTCTTGGTGGTAAGCCCAGGTTTTAAATCTCCATTTTCTAGGTACTTTAAATCACCTTTTTCCTGATACGCATTATTAGAATGAAAAGGTTCCCAAAACCTGGGAAAAAGCTCCACAAAAGTACCGAACGCGGAAAAGATGACCTGATGATTTTTTTCATTTGCCATTTTCCAGGCGGCGGTTTGCTCAAGCACTTTTAGCTTAATTTCTAATCCAGCTTTTTTGGCTTCTTCTTTCAGTACGACCAGAACATCTTCAAAATGTTTATATCCAGTCATT
Organism: Opitutia bacterium; assembly: GCA_018675995.1. GTDB lineage: Bacteria > Verrucomicrobiota > Verrucomicrobiia > Opitutales > Seribacteraceae > Seribacter. The sequence continues at coordinate 2,095 of JABGWZ010000092.1, forward strand.
ATTTCAACGGAAAGTTTTTCTCCCCTTTCATTTATCAGGATTCCATCTTTTCCTCTTTTCGAATACCCGGCTTTGGCAAAACTTTCCACGGCTTTATCCACCGAAAATTCACGTGCCTTCAAGGTCGGGTGTGATCTTTCGCCAAAACCATCCGCCACCGTGTTCATGCGAACAAAATCTCCACGAAATATTCTTTCAAGTACGAGTTCAAAATTCATTGCGTGATGAAAGCCTACGCGAATATCAAGATTATCAAGAGGGGCCTTTTGGGAATTTATTCTGAGGGCATAACTGGGAGGAGGGGCCTGGTTAAAAAAAGTAACTTTGGTCAGGTATCCATTTTTCACCAACGAATGATCATTAGCTAATTTTTCGTACCAGAATTCGGTCTTGGCTAATCCAAAAGCATCTATCTGTCCCTTAAGAAAGATTTCAAATGCTTTATCATTATCCCGAATCACGCTGACCTTGACCTGGTCGGGATTGAAACGATTACGAAAAAACCGCTTATCATTAGCCCACCAGTTGTTCTGCCTTACCAATGTAACCGATTTCCCTTTGTCCACATTTTCGGGCAATGCCATATATGCACCTGTTGTTGGCTCTGGTTCCCACTGGTATTTGGTTAAATACTCTCCCCCCAACTCTGAATAAAAATGTTCTGGTTTGGGACGAATGGACACTCGTTCCACCACATCTGGTTTTGCTTTGTAGAATGTAATCGAAAGGGTCTGTTCATCATATAAAGTAACTTTTTGAAACTTATCCTTGCCGTAAAAATCATTATACCAGGGTGCCTGTATATGCTTGCTTCTCATGAAGTAAAAAAAGAAAAAATAATCCGAAGCCCTTACCGATTTCCCATCACTAAACCGGGCATTGGGGTCGAGGTGAAAATAAACGGTTCGTCCGTCATTTCCAACCGCCCATAAATTTGCAGTGCCGGGGTAATATCCATCGGAATTGGGGTGGGCATGCGTTAAACCGATCACATTATTATCTAAAAGATAACTGCGAAATGCACCATTCGCATCTGGGCCAATTGTTCTAAGGGTCCGGGGGAAATCACGCATATATGCATGAAAGGTCCCTCCCCTCCTGGCAATGGTGGAAGAAAATTCTTTTTCACTCGAGCCGTCCTTCCAATCTAAATCATTAGGAATCTCCTCGGGTGATAAAATAAAAAAGCAATCCGCATTCTTTTGGTAGAATTCAAGAACATCCTCCGAACAGTGACTGAGTAGAGGATTAGGCTTTCCATTGGCATCTACAAGGCCTGATTTTAAAACTGAATGATTGGATGCAACTGTTGATTGATTAGCATCAAATGTGAAGCCTTTTCGGTTAATTTGTTTGGCAAATTCCTTCACAAATTCGTTGGCAAATTCACGGGCAAGCTCGCGGGTGAATTCACGGTCTACTTTACCGGAACCATTGGATGGCTCTTGTGATTGATTGGGTGTTGTTTCACGGGGTTGTTTTAATTTTGGTTCTTCACACCCCAGAAAAAAAAGCGTGATGCTGACAACCAATGGAGAGACAAAGAATTTTATTTTTTTCATATCATTCATAAGTGGAGAATTTTTTTGGATCAAAAGCTTCCCTTACTGCTTCCCCCACAAAAGTAACCAGTGTGAGGGTTAAAACAAGTGCTGAGACTGTGGAAATGACGATCCATGGAGCTGTCTTAAGATTGCCTACTGCCTGCTTGAGCAGCTCACCCCAACTCGGTGTGGGTGGGGGTAAACCATAACCCAAAAAATCAAGTGCTGTAATCGAAGAAATAGCTGCGGCAATAGTAAAAGGAGCAAAAGTGACCAAAGTAGAAATTACATTAGGCAGTAAATGACGAAAAATAATTCGTGCAGGACCAGCACCAATTACTTTGGCAGCGGAAACATAATCACGGGCTTTTTCTTTATACACTGCTGCCCGAATATAGTATGTCATTCCCGTCCATGAAAAAAGGACCATGATGAATAAGAGTGAGGATACCTGCCAGCCAACTCCCCACCAACCCGGCATGACTGAAACCAAGATAATCACCATGTATAAAAAAGGAACATTTGCCCAAATTTCAACCAGGCGTAATCCAATCATATCAGTCTTACCACCAAAATACCCCATTACACTGCCGGCTCCAATTGCAATTAGGTAGGTCAGAAAAAGGTAGCCCAGGGAAAAAGTCATTGCGATACGGAATCCATAAAGCAGGCGGGCAAAAACATCACGTTCGGTTTTATCAGTTCCGCAAAAATGTCCTGTTTTCCAACTTGGCGGAGAAAAACCGGTGGACTCTTCATTTGCATAGTCCATTTCATAAGGGTCAAAGGGTACGATCGGCATAATCACCCAATTACCGAGTTCCTCACGTTGGAATTTTTTTTGTAAGGATCGATAATCAACCTCATAATCATAATCCAATCCAAATTCCTTTCCGCTTACCTGCTCGCCATAAGTGGGAAAATAAAGGGCACCCTGGTAGGAAACAAGCAAGGCCCGTTTATTGACAAAAAGCTCACCTGCTAAACTGAAAATGTAGAGGAGAAGTAGGATAACGAAAGACCAGTACCCTCTTTTAATCGAACGAAATCGACGCAGTTTTTTGAGGGTTAGTGGATTAAGCTTAATCATTTTTATTCAAACCGTACCCTTGGGTCCACCAGGGCAACGAGAGCATCGGAAAGCACATTGCCGATCAGCATTAATGTCGCGGAAAGCGTAAGAACACCCATCACAACGGGATAATCTCGGTCAATGACTGAATTAAAACCAAGCAGTCCAAAACCATCGATATCAAAAATCGCCTCAATCAGAAATGATCCGGTAACAAAGAGAGTCACCTGATGACCCACATTGGTTGCTAACGGAACCAACGAATTACGCAGTGCGTGTTTGCGTACCGCTACACCAAAGGAAACCCCTTTTGCCATTGCGGTGCGTACATAATCCGAAGCCAAATTATCCATCAGGTGGTTTTTCATCAACATGGTTACAAATGCAAATCCACCAATCAAATAACAACATAGAGGCTGAAAAGTATGAATGGCCAAGTCCTTAACCTGTTCCCAAGCGGAAAGTTCTTCAAATCCACTGCTGGTTAATCCCCCCATGGGCAACCAGTCGAGTTTAACTGAGAAAAATAAAAGTAACAGCGAACCCAGTGCATACCCTGGTACAGAATATCCGACAAAGATAAGTATGGAAGAAATATCATCAGATAATGTGTTATGTCGAACGGCTTTAAAGATACCCAAAGGGATACATACAATATAGGTGATTAAAAAGGTAAGCAGACCAAAGTAAGTGGATACAGGCAAACGTTCGGTAATCACTGACAGAACCGGTTCTCCATATCGGGTTGACTGTCCAAAATTTCCCTGCAAAACCCCCTCATATCGAGTCATGAAGAGTTCAGCTACAGGAATTCTATTTGGGCTATCGGGATCCCTTTCTTTCATACGAACCTTCCAATTTCCCAATAAGTCCAAATCGTTTTCCAACCTTACTCCACCCTGTCCGTCGCGTTGTAGAACAATTTTCTCTCGGACTCCTTTTATCCGTGCTGCCGGAGTGTCCGCTTCTATTGCATCAATCTCTCCATCCTGATTATGATCAAAACGAGAGAAATCAATGTATTTATTTAGATGCTCTGGCACTTCCTGACGTTGAAGATATCCATCTCCGTTCCAATCCAACTCGACCAAGCTGAAACTAGGCAGGCTTACCCTCTCAGCTAATTGAAGTTCATTATCAAGAAACCGTATTTGCCGAAATTCAGTTTCTCGAGGCAAAACGCCAAGCCAGATTAAATAAGCTTCCCAATGGGGTTTATCAAAACCGTACAATCGCTTCATCTGTTCAAGTTGATCCTCAGATAAAGCCTGATCTGAACCAGAACTTAAACCACCGCCCCCCTCTTCAGAAACCTGCTGCATTTGCATCATTGCCTGCTCAAGCGGGCCACCAGGTGCCAGTCGGGTAATTGCAAAGACCATGATGCTAATTCCAAGAAGAGTTGGAGGAATCAATATAAGTCTTCTAATAAAGTAATCTCGCATGTAATGGATTCCTTACCTAGCGATTTCTTACAGACTGGGCAAAGTCAAATCTTGGCTCTTTTCAATTTAGCGAATTCTTTTGCTTGCCAAGTAGCAAGTGCTCGTACCTTTTTTAGGGATCAAAAAAGCAAATTACAGCTTAGCTCTTTTACCTAAGGTTAGAAATTATATCCTTATAATTTCCTTAGCTCTACTTATATTTTCATGCGGAGAAACGAGTAGTGTGGATGACGCATCCCGTGACGGGATACTCATTATGGGCAACAGTGGAGAACCAAAGGGACTTGACCCACATATTGTGAGCGGCGTACTTGAAAGTAATGTGATTCGTTCCCTGTTCGAGGGGTTGGTCGAAGCCCATCCATCCAAAGACGGAATTGCGGTTCCCGGGGTCGCAGAGAAATGGTACCCCGTGAACCCGAAACGACCAGATGAATGGGTCTTTGAACTTCGTAAAAATGCTAAATGGTCGGATGGTGAAGCCCTGACCGCGGATGACTTTCTTTTCTCGTTCCGTAGGCTTCTCACACCTGCTTTAGCTTCAGATTATTCTTTTATGCTGTATTACATAAAGGATGCTGAATTCTACCATAAATCTCAGCGATCCTACCTGCTTTTTCGCAAAGACTCCAATTTTACCGAAGACTGGTGGAATTCCCTTAAGGAGGTTGACTTTGGCCCAAATGAAAAAGCAGAGGAGGGTTCTTTTAATTTCATTGGGTTAGACAAATTAAACCAGAATGATCTGGAAAAACTTCTGAAAAATCCATCCCTGTTCAAATGGCCATCCGCTCTCTCAAAGAAAGTTCGACGTTCTCTTGTTTTAAAAAACCTAAATTTTGAAAAAAAAGATCGGAAAAATCTCAAAGGGAATGAATTAAAAGACCTTTGGGAACTCATCGAATTTGGTGCCAGTGCACCGGATAAACATACCCTAAAAGTGAAGCTCAATTCACCTATCCCTTTTTTGCCCGAAATTACCAAACATTATACCTGGTACCCTGTTCCCAAACATATCGTTTTACAACATGGCAATATCGGCGAACGTTTTACAAAATGGACCAAGCCTGAAAACCTTGTTGGTAATGGTGCCTTTGTGTTACGAACATGGCGCTTCAACGATCACATTGAAGTGAGCCGTAACCCAAATTATTGGGACAAAGAAAATGTGGGCATAAATGGTATTCGCTTTTTACCTATTGGTAATCTTTACACCGAGGACCGAATGTATTTTGACGGACAGATGCATGTGACTTACACCATTGCGTCCGAACTTATTGAATATTCCCGGCAAAAATATCCGGAACATGTACGGAGCGAGCTCTACCTGGGTACTTATTTTATCCGTACCAATGTGTCCAATGAACCTTTTACCGATCCTCGTGTACGCCTTGCCTTTTCCTACGCACTGAATCAAAAATCCTTAATCGATAATGTCCTCAAGGGTGGACAGAAGCCAGCCAGTGGACTGGTCCCTCCTTTTGGTAATTACCCCGCATCTGATGTTGTAACCTTCAATCCTGAACTTGCCCGTAAATTGCTTGCCGATGCCGGGTATCCCGGAGGTAAAGGACTCCCTGATATTGAATTTTTAACGACTGATAAAGAATCATCCAAAGTAACCGCAGAAGCACTACAGGCGATGTGGAAAGAACACCTCGGGGCTACGATTAAGATTAAGCAAATGGAATGGACATCTTACATCACTGCAATGTTTGATAAGGATTATGACATGGCAGCAGGCGGTTGGATTGGAGATTATATGGACCCCCTTACCTTTCTTGATATGTGGATGAAAGGTGTCGGCAACAACCGCACCGGCTGGCACAATGAAGAATTTGAGAAAATTCTTGGTATGGCCGCTCAAACCGGAGAAGCTAAAAAGCGTTATGAATTACTCGCCCAGGCGGAATCGCTTTTCCTTAAAGAACGCCCCATTCTTCCTGTTTACTGGTACACCCGTAATTATCTCCTCCACCCCGATGTAAAGGGTTGGAATCCATTGCTACTCGATAACCACCCGTATAAGTTTCTACGCTTGGAACCGGGCCTATCAAAAAAGGAGGAGCGATAAAGTGCCACGCTTTCTTATTAATCGTGTACTACAAGGAGTGCTTGTTTTATTTGCCCTTTATACCATTACTTTTTTTCTCGCCAAGGCTATGCCCGGGGAACCCTTCACTTCTGAAAAAAATATCTCAGCAGAGACCAAAGCGAATATACGCAAACTATATGGCTTGGATAAACCTATCTGGGAACAATACCTGGCTTATCCAAAAAATATTATAACCGAGGGTTCTTTTGGAATTTCGACCAGTAAAGGAAGACCAGTGATCGATATTATAACCCAATCTTTTCCGAATTCCCTCATTCTCGGACTTTGTGCATTGGGATTCGCAATCGGAATAGGAGTGCCCATTGGAATTCTTTCTGCCGTTCGGAAAAACAGCTGGATAGATTGGGCCTGTATGACCGTGGCCATGGTGGGTATCTGCATTCCATCTTTCACGATAGGCCCGCTACTCCAAATTTATGTCGCTGCTCATATACCGGGACTCAAAGTAGCCGGCTGGGGTAACCTAGAGGATATCCTCCTTCCCTCCTTTACATTAGGTTTGGTTTCCGCCGCTTATTTAGCCCGACTGACCCGAGGAGGCATTCTTGAAGTCCTATCCCAAGACTTTGTTCGAACGGCCCGTGCCAAAGGTGTGTCCCCTGTTCAAGTTATCCTTAAACACACTCTGCGTGGTGGACTTCTGCCAGCAGTCGCTTACCTTGGCCCTGCTTTCGCAGCCTTGATTAGCGGATCGTTTATTGTGGAGACGATCTTTCAGGTTCCGGGTATGGGCCAGCATTTCGTTAATGCGGCTACAACTAGAGATGAATTTCTTCTCTTAGGCTTATCATTATTTTTCGGGTTTTTGATTGTGATTATGAATCTACTGGCCGACCTGCTAACCGGATTACTGGATCCTCGGGTAAGGCATAAAGGGGGGACGGATTAGAAAGATGACTGAAAAACCATCAACTGTTCTGCAAGGCTCCTCTCTATGGAAAGATGCGAGGTCCCGTATGGCAAAAAATAAATTCGCCATGGGCGGATTCTGGGTGATCGTTGTAATGTTCTCGCTCTGTTTTATTTGTGCCTGGTTTTGCACCGATCCAAACCAGGTGAACTTAACTAATAAATTTGCTCCCTCCTCGGGTGAGCATTGGTTTGGCACTGATGCCCTTGGGCGTGATCTCTTTGCACGGATTTTATATGGAGGACAAGTTTCCATTCTTGTTGGCTTAATCGCCACCTCAGTTTCAGTAGCGATAGGAATTGTATACGGAGCGATTTCAGGTTTTGCCGGTGGTCGAACGGATGCAATTATGATGCGCATTGTTGACACATTACTCGCCATTCCTTTCTTAGTACTTGTTATCGTTTTACAGGCAACCCTGAGTGATTGGTCAGGGGATGCCACTCGCTGGATTGTAGATAACTTAAACTGGGATAAAGAATTCACGGGTCGGCTGACAAATGTCGTCCCCCTCTTCTTCGCTCTTGGCCTGCTCGGATGGCTTACCCTGTCACGAATTGTCCGAGCCCAGGTAATGAGTATAAAAGAACGCGAATTTGTGGAGGCAGCGGTCGCACTTGGATATAGTAAAGCACGAATCCTTTTTCGACATATTATTCCAAATGTTCTTGGCCCCACGGTTGTATATTCCACCCTCACAGTCCCCGGATTTATTATGTATGAGGCCATTCTTTCTTTCCTCGGTCTTGGTGTGGAATCCCCAAATAGCTCTTGGGGCGTTCTAATCAAAGAAGGAGCAA
>JABGWZ010000013.1 GCA_018675995.1 Opitutia bacterium
AACCGCTGCATTTTTTTCATAATATAGAGAGAGTTGTTTAATGCAAATCCTTTTGATTCAGTTAATCAAACACCCAGTAATCCTTTTGAAGGTGCAAACAAAGTTGAGCAGAAAACTAATTCTTCCCCGAACGATAACTCATTTGATAGTGCACCTAAGGTCAATCGTAAGGAATTCAATCCTTTTGAAAATGTTCCTTTACCGGGGAATCCATTTGATACACTCCCTAAGAACTAAGCATTTATTGCATGAATTGATTAGAATGGAAAGGGGAGTTATCATTCATAATGGTAATAAGGGAGCCATTTGAAAGGAGCCAATTTGCTTCCGTGCTACTACCTTCCTGCCATGTTCTTTTAACTTTAGTGCGTTTTCGATCAATTCTTTCATCGAGTGGAATGATACTGGTCGGTTTTTTACTAGTCCAAAGTATATCAATGATTACTCCATTAGAATCCAGGCCAACAATTTCAACCGCTGCATTTTTTTCATAATATAGAGAGAGTTGTTCTGAGTCTGATTTTGTATCAATCGAAAGTAATGTATCTTCAGCTAATGTTCGGGCATCAAATACGAACGCTTCATAGGTGGGTTGAAAGCGGTTCTTGAGTAGGAATCCATCCATGTTACGAATGGCAATTTCCTTTATGTGAGAGGACCAAATTGGGATAATTTTATTTCCTCTTTCATCTATTGCATAGACAAGGGCCGGAGAATTATCAGGGTTTCGATAAGATGGGACCTCAAGAATCTCCTTGGCTGCTTCATCAATTGCTCTTGAGAAACCATCTGAGCTCGCTGGATGAATTGTTTCCAATCTTTTATTATCGGGCATATTAACTACCAGTGCGTGAGTTTGAGGGTAGTAAGAATATTGCTCTTGAGAGAGCAGACCATTTTTATCAAAACTTCCTTCTTCTCGAAGGAGTTCTTCTAAGTTCAGCGTTTTACCTCGGGGGTGAAAATAAGAACGATATACCCCTTCGGGTTTTCCATCCGAAAAGGAAGCATCGAGTCGGAGGTGATTTGTTACTTCCAATTCACCGTGTTTCATTCCCTCATCAATAAGTTTTTCATTGTAACGAGTCACATCGCTTGGAGAACTCGGGTAGTATAATCGAAATATTCCATTGAGTTCTCCTTCCCGGTACTCTTTCTGATAGACTAATTCACCAGTCTTTCCATACGCGGAAAACAAACCATTTCGCATTCCTTTTTTAAATGAACCACTTACCAATTTTAAACCATTTTCTTGCCAGAAGGTGAAATTACCATCCTTTAGCCCGTTTACAAATCCAATCTTGAAATGATCACTGTCATCATGGTGATACCCCACAACGTAAGCTCGTTTACTTTTTCCAAAAGGTTCTTCGACTCCTAACTGATAAAGTACCTGTGTTCCATTTTCATCTATTCTGTATTCTACATCTTCAGACTGGAGTTCCTTTTCCGAACAGGCACTGAAGGAAAGAAATAGAATACCAAAAGTAAATAAACGGTGTTTTCTCTTCAGCCAATTTTCTTGCTTACACATAAAGTATACACATTAGCGAAAAATCAATAATAGTCGCAATGGAAAACTTATTGGATTCTCGTTCGAACTTGTTCCGCTATTTCTAGTATATCACTTGCTGGTAAAGTAACGACTTCTGAAGGTCGCCTTCCTACCATTTTGTATACAACCACTCCAAGCCAATCACCATTTTTATTAAAAACAGGAGTTCCTGGTGCGGTATTTTCAATTACAAAATATTGCCTTGGCTTTGTAATTACCGCGTTCACCCAACCTCGACGAAGAGTAGATTGACGATAAAGAGTCTGTTTTAATTTTCCGATGGATACTACTTCATCTAAAATGAGTGGATCGTTTGCATCGCTTGATTGGGGAGGCACAGGTGAAAAAATAACCTCTTTATATTCCTCTTTTCTTTCTTTAATTGGCAGAACAAAGGCGAGATCAAGATCCACATCTTTGAGTAGTAATTTAGCGGGTACTTCTGTGCCATCCTGCATTAACAGCATCACTTCGGTGTAATTTACATTTACAGATGCACCTGGTGATCGAAGTCGGGAGAGAATACTGGCAGTCGGGTCTACTTTATTGAGGGAAAGCACCGTTAGTCCATCTTCAGCAATAATGGTTCCAAGTGCTTCGAGTTTTTGCTCTTGTGGGGGAACACTCCGCCCGCCGGCACTTAACTCAATTCGTACAGTAACTGAAACCCAGGTTACACAGTTGGCATGTTCATGAAGAAGGTTACGCCAAGATTCTTCTGGTTCTTTTGCCCAAGATTGTAGACATGCCCCATTTACAAGTACGATTAGCAGCGATATAATACTCTTCATGAAATTTTGGAGTGGTAGTTTATTGGGTGTCATCCCAATCTGGTTCTAGTTCAAGAAATAAAGTATGAATCCCTCTTTTTACAAAGAAAACAATTTGTTTACTTTTATCTTTGATTAATCGATTCATTTCCCATTCAAATAATTCCACCTTACTCAGGGTTTTTCCATTGACCTTCAGAATTAAGTCGCCCTGCCTTAGACCAGCCAAGGATGCCCATCCAGCAGGTTCTACATTTTCAATAATTAAGCCAGGTTCTTTCTCTTGGAGTCGTTGATTAACCCGATCGCCAAAAGATAATTCACGGACAGTAAATTCAAAAGTTTCCTCTTCGTAGTCAGGTAATTCATTTGCAGGTTCGGGGCGCTTTTCTAGCGTCACATTTAAATCCAGAGTCTTGTTATGCCGAAGTCCGGAAAATAGGGCAAGCGAACCAGGTTTGTACTCCTTGATCATATTTCCAAAAACTTCCGCATCCTCAGATCGGTATGCTTGTATAACTTGGCCATCAATTCGAAAGAGTAAATCCCCCGCTTGAATTCCTGCTTTTTCAGCGGGAGTTCTGGGGAAAACCTCGGCAATTCGGACCCCTTTTGTGGATTTGGGAAGATTGAGTGATTCTGTAAGTTCTCGCGTTAATACCTGAGTGGATACTCCTAGCCAAGGTTTCCAGGCTTGTACCGGGCGGTTTTCAACAGATTCCGGGCCTATTTTTACTACGGTTAATAATTGAGCCAAATCCCTTTCAAAACTAACAAGAGTCGGAACAGGCTCTTCTTTTCCTTTGATGATCATATTTGTAATTCGTACCATATCGTTGACCGCTTTCACAGGGTTACCGCCAATCGAAGTAATCACGTCTCCTGGAATTAGATTTGGCTTGGCACTGTAAGACGCTCCCCCACGCCCCACGGAATGAACTTGTGCACCTTCTTTGTTGGATCGACGAGCTTCGAGTGATGACATTAGAGTGAAATTCCGAATGGTAAGGCCCCAACTCTTCAACTCACTTTCTTTTGTAAATGCAGATTCACGAGAGGACGTGGTAAGCGTCCAGATCATCTTTTTTTCTTTGCTTAGACCGGAAATTTTAATTTTTTTGCCGACCTTCATTCCGTAAACTAATTGGTTAAAGACAGGTAGATCCTCGGCAATACGAGCCATTACCTTCTTCCCGTCGTACTTTTTTATAATATCACCTGGCTTAATCCCTGCTTTTTCAGCGGGAGAATCTTTAATTATTCCTGCCACCAATAAGCCATCCTCTTTGGGGTCGAGCACAGGTTGGCATTCCAATCCTGTCCAAGATCGGTCAATCATTCCATTTTGGGCTAGTTCCTGAGAGACTTGATCTGCAAGGTTGGAGGGAATGGCCCCTCCTAAACTACCAATTCCAACTTCGTTAATTCCGATTATAAAGCCTTTCTCATCTACAAGTGGACCTCCGCTGTTTCCAGGGAAAATTATTGCATCATGCCCCAACCAGCGCACTAATTCTCCCACATTCTCTCCATCCAGTCTAAAAGATCCCTGATTGGGCGAAATCAAAGCCACATTAGAAATAATTCCTCGGGTAACGGATTGGGACAGTCCGGCGGGGCTTCCCATGGCAAAGCAAATATCTCCCATTTCAACTTGATCTGAATCTCCAAACTTAGCGACTGTCAATGCTCTGCTGCCCTTCGATCTGTCTTCTAAACGCAATCGAAGAACGGCAATGTCAGTCATAGGATCTGCACCCAGTAAGTCCGCCATAACTTCTTCTCCATCATGTAGCCGACAGGAAATGCGGGTTCCATTGCCGGCGACATGGTGGTTGGTCACCACTCGACCACTCTTCGAAATTATTACTCCACTCCCCGTTGCTCGTGATTTCATCATCCGTCCACTTGATCCCCTTTCTGAAACAACTTCTATCCGAACAATTGCAGGGTAGACATTTTTCACCGCTTGGGAAAGGGCGAGGTTGCTATTTGTTACCTGATCTGCATGAGCAGAAACATAAATTAAAATAGCAAAAATGGAGTATTTAAAGGTCATATGATAATTTTAAGCGATGCCGAAGTATATCTTCGTCTGACTACAATCTCGACAATCGCAAATGAATACCTATCCTTAGTATTAGACTCAAGCAAGAAAACAAAAGGAAAAGACACATGAATGACTACAATAGTAACCCAACCATTTTGTCTAATAGACAACGAAAGTTTCTTGGTTTCGTAGCCTGTTTTGCCGGTGCCTTATTACTAGGCTGTTTATTCACTGCGGTTATCCTTATCCTTAACCGTGCTTTTGTACTTTTTGGTGGTGTCATTTGGTCACTTGCTATTTCAGGTATGTTGGCCATTTTGCTTCGACCAATTGTGGGTATTTTTGAAGAAAAGGTAAAACTCAGACGACTTTCCTCCATACTGCTTCTCTATGTATTGGTCTTAGCCACAGCGGGATCAGCAACTTGGTTTTTCGGGGGCAAGGTCATTTACCAGACCAAAGAATTTTTAGGTACTGCTGCGGACTGGCCCGAGCAATTAGAGGAAAAAGCAAAGGAGTCTCTTCCGCCTGAAACTTGGGAATCAATTTCCGGTCAGGTGGAGGCTTTTAAGGAATACTGGGAGGGAATTCTAGGAAAAGAAAATAATACCGTTCTTGTTTTACCCGAACCTGAGCAGGAGATTTACGATACGCTGGGGATCAATCAGCGGGAAACTTTTCGCTTACTTGATTCAGATGAAAGACATGCATTTTTTGCTATTAAAGGAAAAGCGCTACAAATCGAATATCTGAATCGTAAAGCCACCGAAATCCACAACCGGGCAATGGAGACAATTGAAAAACAAGGGGGAGAAATTGCGGAAAAATCGGCTGCGGTTATTAAGTCAGCATGGAGTAGCTTACTGAGTTTTTTTGCTCAAATGACTTACCTCGCAGTTATTCCAATTTACCTCTTTTACTTCCTTAGTTCCAATCGTAATTTACTCGACGAGCTTGAAAAAGAGCTGAGTTTTCTTTCCACATCACTCAAGGATGATATTGTTTTTTTAATACGAGAATTTGTCGTTATTCTTGTGTCTTTTTTTCGTGGGCAACTTTTAATTGGGCTTCTAATGGGAGTGGGCTATGCCGTTGGGTTCAGTATTAGCGGATTAAAATTTGGCATCACTTTGGGCTTACTTTTTGGGCTTCTTAACATTGTTCCCTACCTTGGGTCAATTGTGGGTATTATTACCGCACTTTTAGTCGCTTATTTTCAACCAGGTGGAATTGTGGAGACTGGGCAATGGAATGTTCTATTAGGTTGCGGGATTTCTTTCGTTATTATTCAGGTAATTGAGAGTTATTATTTGACGCCCAAGATTATGGGGCAGCAAACTGGTCTTCATCCAGTTGTAGTTATGGTCTCGATCTTTTTCTGGGGAACTGCATTAGGAGGAATTCTCGGTATGATTTTTGGAATTCCTCTTACCGCATTTATAATTGTTTTGTGGCGTCTGCTTTGTCGAAAGTATTTTCAACGCTCTGTCAGCCACCAATAGTTGTAATTTATTACCAATAACAACGATAGATCCTGGTAAGACAGTTTAGCGGCCTTAGAGTTGTTTTGTAGCACTTGGTTGGCCTATTAGCACCATTTCTGTGTACGTTTTCTGTGGTCACCTCATAGGATTAGCGATCCCACTGTGAATTGAATGCGTATGCGGAAATCTAGTCAGTCGCTTCATTTCGTTTGCGATCTAGTCGAGGCCAAGGACATAGGACTCCGAATAGCGTAGGTCCCCGGTAAGGGCGTCGTGAAAATGAAAAATCACTTGCGGATGGGGAAACGCAAACCAGCGCTCACCGCCCCGTTCCACCGGGTTATTAAACACATTGTTAATCTGTACCACGCAGTAATGAGGAAAGGTGCGGTGGGCCCGTGGAATATCCTCCATCGCATAACTGCTCCAGCGGATATCGCAGGCACGGGGGCCGTATTTAAATTTTCCATTAGACGGTCTGCCCCCTTCATCTTTCATGGGGGCATGATTAATGGAATTGTGGGGACCGCTGGCAAATTCATAAACATTATCGGTAATCTTGATGGCGAAGCTGTTGTGCAGGTCTCCGGTGAGTACAAATACTCCCTTGTCCAACCCGTCCCAGAATTCGATTAGTTCTTCCCGTTCCTTTAAAAATACCGTCCAGGCATCGTCTTTTTTGATAGTGGCCTGTTTGTCACTTCCACCCCCGCTACCCACATGGGGAACCATGAAGTTTACCGAGGAGACAATGAACAGAAAGTCCGCCTTGCTCTTTTTAATCTCGTTTTTGAGCCAGTTGAGTTGTTGCTTGCCTAGCATAGTGGCTTTGGGGTTGCCGGGGTTGTCCACATTGTGAAGGCTGCGGTGGCTTCGGGTATCAAGCAGAAAGAAGTCGCAGTTCGATAC
>JABGWZ010000012.1 GCA_018675995.1 Opitutia bacterium
CGAAATTTCTTTCTTTGGTAACGGCAAGGGCTTCCCAGACTTTGTCGGGTTGGTAAGGGAAGACGGGTTGCCCACCTACTTTGGAAATTAGGAGTCCAGCATTGGCCAGGGCCCAGTCGCGAAGAATCATCGAGGGCATGCGAAAGCGGGTAGCCCGACTGATGAAGCGGTTGTCCGGATCATTTTCACGATGCCATTGATTCATGTGACTGGATTGGCGGTATGCGGAACTAGTGACAATGAGCCGGTGCATTTTCTTCTGGCTCCATCCAAGGTCCTGAAATTTGACGGCCAACCAGTCGAGCAGGTCCATATGTAGGGGATATTCACTTTGTACGCCTAGATCTTCCGATGTCTTGACCAAACCGGTTCCGAAAAACCTCTGCCACATCCGATTGACCTGTACCCGTGAAGTGAGCGGGTTTTCTCTTGATACGAGCCATTTGGCCAGACCAAGCCGGTTTTTAGGCAAGTCGTGACTCATCTTTGGGAGGAATGAAGGAGTGTTGAAGGAAACGGATTCACCTTTTTTCAGATATTCTCCACGTTGGAGAATATGAGTTTCCCGCTTTTTATTGTCATCCATAACCATGACTTTTGGCACATTATCGCCTTTGTAATCCCTCAGTTGTTTTTCAATACCTTTGATCCGTTGTTGAAGCTTTTGATTTTCTTTGGAGTTATCCTGAGAAAGAAAGGCTATAAGGGACGCATTGTCTTCCTTGGTGAATTTTTCAAAGGATCGAGGCAGGTTTGATTCCCATTTCGGCATGGGCGTTTTTTCTCCCCGTTTTGCCCAGACGGGATTCTTCTTATAATCATATGCAACTACCCAAAAGTCCTTGAGTCTTTTGCCCACGCCGTTGTCAGTACGGTTAAAGAATTGTATCCGTTCGATCGGTTGCTTTGAACGCAAGTCGATCTCCAGCCATGGCTTTGCTTCTTCCTTAGTATGGGTAACTGAATTCTTGAAAAAGTCTCCAGATGTGTTTCCATCGATGGCATTGATTGCGGGACCATTCGGATAATCACTGCTTTGGGTCGCTTTTCCTGCTCTGGCAATATTTTTGTCGTTGTTGAAAATTTGTATTTCAGCGATGTGGAGAAATCCCTTGGGTGTATCATTGATTACTCGTACAAACTGAGCTTGCATAGGTCCCTTTCGCTTTGGAAATGAGCTTACTTGCTTTGTCTTTTCATTATTGCTGTTAATTTGTTTTCGTAACTGAGCAATCCGATCTTCGAAGTCCTTGATCTTAATCTTGTTTTCTTCAGTTGGAATTTCGATGAAGGGACTGGCTACTCGAACCCTGGAAGACTGGCGTCCTGGGCGACCACTTTCTGAAACCTGATTAAAAGCGTCCATCATGCCGTAGTAGTCCTGCATCGTAATAGGATCGTATTTGTGATCGTGGCACTGTGCACAAGCCATGGTCAGTCCGAGCCAGGTTGTTGAGGTGACATCTATACGATCGAAGAGGATGACAAAACGCTGCTCCTCCGGAATCGCCCCGCCTTCGCCGTTGTTTAAATGATTACGGTTAAACCCACTGGCGATCTTTTGATCGGTGGTGGCTTTGGGCAGGAGATCACCAGCAAGCTGCCAGATCGTGAACTGATCGAATGGCATATCCTGATTCAGGGCTTTAACTACCCAATCACGCCAGATCCATTGATAGGTGTCTCCGTCTTGCTGAAAGCCATTGCTGTCCGCATAGCGTGCCGCATCCAACCATTCGAGAGACATACGTTCTCCGTAGTGAGGGCTTGCTAGTAACTTATCGACCAATTTTTCATATGCATTTGGAGAGTGATCGAAAACAAAATCATTTACTTCTTTTGGAGTCGGAGGGAGACCGATCAAGTCGGCGTAGAGGCGTTTAATCAGCGTTGGTTTATCTGCTTCCGGATTGGGTGAAATTTTATTTTCCTCCATTTTTGACAGCACAAAAGAATCGATCGGATTGCGTAACCAGTTTGGTTTTTGAACCTTTGGTAGTGGTTGTTTTTGTGGTGCCACATAAGACCAGTGTTCTTCATACTTTGCTCCTTCCCTAATCCACTGCTCGAGTATTTTCTTTTGCTGGGTAGAAAGTACCCGATTGGACTCAGGTGGTGGCATGATTTCATCCTGCTCATCGGAATGAATGCGGTGGAAGAGTTCGCTTGCATTTAAATCTCCGGGGACAAAGGCATCGGCCTGTAGGGCATCTTCCCGAATATCCAAGCGAAGATCTGCTTCTCTTTTATTTCCGTCTACCCCATGACAATAAAAACAGTTTTCGGACAGGATTGGGCGTACATCCCTGTTGAAACTTAAAGACTCAGCCTGCAATAAAAAGGGTATAAAAAGAGATAACAAATATTTCATTTACAATATCGAGTAGAAATAGGGAGGAATCATAGTTTTTATAGGATTCTTATTTTGTGCCTTTTAATCGTCCTAATAATCAGTAACAATTTATTTTCGATTAAAAAATTTTAAATATCAATTAAATTAAGGATAACATGAAAGGTAAATTTTCAAAAGATCGGGTGATTTTGCTTAAAGAAGCTGCTAAAATTCTTTCCATTCATGTCGATTCACTAATTTTTTCAGAGCCAGTAAAATTTGTATACAATCCATTATCTTACGCCTCAGGTATTCATGAACAATATTTGGAACTTTCAGGATCAGAAAAGAAAGAAACCGTTTTTTTAGGAATGAACCCGGGGCCATTTGGAATGGCACAGACGGGGGTCCCATTTGGCGAAATTCCTTCTGTGCGGGATTGGATGGGTTTACGCGGGGAAGTCAAAAAGCCTGATCCAGAACATCCAAAGCGTCCGGTGGATGGTTTGGACTGTGACAAGAGTGAGGTGAGTGGAAGGAGATTATGGGGCTTATTTTCGGAAAAATTTCCGAATGCGAAGGATTTCTTCAAAGATCATTTTGTGGCCAATTATTGTCCACTCGTATTCATGGAAGAGAGCGGGAGGAACCGAACGCCTGACAAATTGCCGGCTTCTGAAAAAAAGACTTTGGAAAAGGTTTGCGATCAACACTTACGGGAAATTGTAGAGATTTTGGAACCTGAGTGGTTAATTGGGGTAGGGGGGTTCGCAAAAAAACGGGCGGAAGAAGCACTCAAGGGGATGGAGATTAAGATCGGAACGGTTCTTCATCCAAGCCCTGCAAGTCCGGCAGCGAATCGTGGTTGGGCAGATGCAGCAAATAAACAATTAATTGAGTTAGGGATATGGAAATAAAATTTTAAATTTGCATTATCTGTAATATCGGAATATATCGATATTATGATAAGTGATACAGTTTCACCTTCTCAAAAGCTGAGTGCTGAATCTCTTGGCATGGCAGCTGACTGTTTGCGTATATTAGCTCATCCGATGAGATTAAAGTTACTCTTTTTATTAGAGGAGAAAAGGTTGACAGTAGGTGAGTTGGCTCATGTCTGCGAAATGAAAAACAATGTAACTTCCGAGCATCTGAGATTGATGATGAGGTGTGGTTTTTTATCGGTCGAGAAGCAAGGGCAAAAAACATTTTATCAAATTTCAGAACCTCATGTATTTTCAATTTTATCCTGTATTAAATCTCGATTTGCTTAAATGAATATAATCAAAATCTTATGAATAATCTAACCGTAGAAGAATTTAATCGTGAACGAAAAGCTAATCCATCAATATCTTTAATTGATGTTCGGACACCTGCAGAATATAGTTCCATTCATGTAAAAGGCGCAAAAAATCACCCGATGGAATCTTTGAAATTGGAAAGCATCCCTTTTTCGAAAGATGAGGAAATACATGTGATCTGCCAGTCGGGTGGGCGTTCCATGAAGGTCTGTCAGAAGTTGGAGGCCGCAGGGTTTAGCAACGTAGTTAATGTGGAGGGGGGTACTTCAGCATGGCATGAAGCTGGATTGCCGGTTGTGGAAGGAAAGAAAGTGATGTCGCTCGAAAGACAGGTGCGGGTAGCGGCTGGTTCCCTGGTGGTGATCGGTGCAGTTGTCGGTCAGTTTTTGCATCCGGCTGGGTTTGGGGTATCCGCTTTTGTAGGAGCAGGTTTGGTTTTTGCTGGTGTTACTGACACCTGTGGGATGGGCATGATGATCGCGAGAATGCCTTGGAACCGGGCATAAGTAATATTCAATTACCAAACTTCTATGGGTCCTTTAGGGACGCCGATCTCTTTTCTTTGTTTTGCTTGAAAGGCGTCTTCTTCTTCCATGAAAGAAACAATCATTGGAGCCATTTGGTAGCGAGCGAGCAGTTCACCAGAATCATCGGTAAATTGCTTTCGCCATTCCAGATAATTGGATAGCACTTTTTCGAAATCTGCACGGGAGCTGATTTTCACGACCGCGGTGTTGAATGGTTTGACCGGTCCGAAGCGTTTGGAATACCAGGGAGCGACTTTGCGGAACTGAAGCGATCCACGCTCTTCTCCAAAAACATCGACCATAAGATCATAATGTCTACGCATCACTCGTATTCTTTCTTCAAAGCTAGGTTCGGAGGGAAGGTTTCCCGTTTCTATATATTGCTGGGTATGGAGGAAAATCCAGGGGTTGTAAAAGGCACCCCGTCCTGCTGATACTCCATGACAACCCGTGTGTTCTATCATATGCTTGGCAGCCTGTGGGGTTGTTACATCTCCATTGCCAATAACCGGTATATTATCGACTGCTTCAACGACCTTACGGATTCCTTCTAGGTTCACCACACCATCAAATCCCTGAGCACGGGTTCGACCATGAACAAATATGGCAGACACGCCGGAATCTTCTAATGCTTTAGCTAACTCGGGAGCAGTAAGGTTTTCATCGTCCCATCCAAGTCGCATCTTAGCTGTAATTGGAACATCGACGGCATCGGTCATAGATCGAATTAACTCCTGTGTTTTGGGCAGTTCATTCATCATGCTGGCTCCGCCTCCGGTCTTGGTCACCTTGGGTACAGGGCAGCCCATATTGACATCTATGGAATCGACCCCATGTTCTTGTAATATGATGGATGCGTCCCTCATTTCTTCTTTTACTCCCCCAAAAAGCTGAACGGAGAGTGGGCTGTCCTGTTCATTGGTTTCGATTAGCTTGAGTGCCTTGGGGTTTTGTTCAATAAGCGAGCGGGCATTGACCAGATCGGTGGTACATAGATCCACACCTCCGATTTCACGAATGACAAGTCGGAAAGGCAGGTTGGTGTATCCTGCCAAAGGGGACAGGAAAAAATTGGATCTAAGCTGAAGTTGACCTAAAGAAAACATTAAATGTAATCATGGAGGATTGGCTGTTTTTTACAATCCCACAAAGCATGTATTCTTGACATAGATCGAATGAAGCTCTGCGGTGTTAAGTTTAGTATGGATGGTCAAATCAATGGAGTCAAAAATAGATATGGATTGGTCAGGAATTTATATTCATAAAAAGCCGTTTTCTGGATATATAATTGTATGCTTTTATTGAAAATTTTGATTTATGATTTCAAACATTGATCCAATGTCATGGTAAAAAATAGATATATGAAAGAAAATTTCTTACTCATATTTTCGGCTGGAATAGTCTACTTCTTTCTGTCTTTGCCAGTTTTAGCCAAAAACGACTCCTTGGTTGTAGACGCATTCAAGTCTCACTGCATTGAGTGTCACGGGACGAAGGGTAAGGTAAAAGGAGAGGTTAATCTTCTTTCTTTTACTCAAGGGAAGGATATTAAAAGCGATCCGGAACTGCTGCAGACGGTGATGGAAGTAATCGACTTTGGGGAAATGCCACCTGAGGAAAATAAACCGATAGATAAGGCAGAGCGAAAATTGCTTGTTGCAGAATTGAAAAAGCTTTTAGAGGAATCGGTTTCGGGAGCGAATGAGGAATGGGTAAACGCTCCGATTCGAAGAATGACCCGTTTTCAATATGCCAATACAGTTAAGGATTTAATACAGCTGAAGATGGAGGTATTTCCATTACCAGAGAAAATGATGCGTGACCGGTCCGGCTACTTTAAACCAGCAACGGGCAAAATGCCTGCAAAGATGACAGTAAGCAGTCGACCGCTCGGGAAGTCGGGTCTGATTGAACCGAGAATGGATGGGGTGGCTCCATTTCCTCAGGACCTACGGGCGGAGCACGGCTACGATACCCAGGGCGATCATCTTTCTCTTTCCCCACTGCTGATGGAAGATTTCTTTCGGTTGAGCCGAAGTATTGTCAAAAGTCCTTCCTTTAACCAAAGGAATGTTGGCTCATGGGGGAAATATTTTGAGGAACCCAAACCGGAAGCTAATAAGATTGATGAACTGAAGACTCGGTTGCGAAGTCTGTTGACATTGGCTTTTCGACGGCCGATTCAAGATAAGACCTTTCAGAAATATTTTTCTTATGCAAGGCAGCAAATCGATCAAGGTCTTGGGATAGGGGATGTAATGAAGGAAGTATTGTCTGCTGTTCTGGCATCCCCGCGTTTTCTTTACCTTTACGATCAGGGTGGTAAGGAGAGTGCTAAACCAGAGTCCAACCAAAACCTGGACTTAGCTTCACGACTATCTTTTTTCCTTTGGGGCAGTCTGCCGGACGAGGAGCTTTTACAATTAGCTGAGCAGGGAATACTTGTTGAGGATGAGCGACTAAGTCAACAAGTGGATCGAATGCTAGCCAACGATAAACTCAAGAGATTCTGTGATTCTTTCCCTACGCAGTGGTTGCAATTGGACCGGATTATTTCTGCTGTACCGGATGAAAAGAAGTATCGTGATTTTTATTACGGTCCTCCGTTATATCGAACGACTATGGATATGATGATGGAACCACTCCTGCTTTTTGAAACGGTTTTGATTGAAGACCGGTCAGTACTCGAGCTTATTGATTCAAATTATTCTTTTCGTTCTGCACGGCTAAGCAAATGGTATGGTGATCAACCTAAGGGAAAATTGGGTGGCCCGGTCACAATTCCTTTTACAAGGCAGTTAGTAGAGGATCGTCGGCATGGAGGTATAATTACCAATGGAGCTGTTATGACGATGACATCTGGTCCCTTGGAAACTAAACCGATCACTCGGGGAGCCTGGATTGCTGGGGTTATTTTTAATTCTCCTCCGCCACCCCCTCCGGCGGAAGTGCCTCCTCTTCCAGAGGAAAAAGAATTCGACGAAAGACTTACCCTGCGTGAGCGATTTGCAGATCATCGGGAACGGGCTGATTGTGCGGGGTGCCATGAAAAACTCGACCCCCTGGGGTTTGCCTTGGAGAACTTTGATCCAGTTGGGCGTTGGCGGAAAAAATATCATAACGGACGGGAAGTGGATGCGAGTGGCACTCTTTTCCGAATCCACAAATTTTCCAATGTAATCGAATTTAAGGATGCGATTCTCAAGGAGAAAAACCGCTTTGTCCGTGGTCTTGCCGGTCATCTTCTGGCCTTTGGTCTCGGTCGTGAACTGAACCCATCTGATTCCCTGGCTTTGGATGAAATTGTGGAAAAAGTGGAGGTGGAGAATTATTCGATGAAGTCTTTGATTCACGCTGTTGTGCAGTCGAAACCTTTTCGTGGTCCAAGTGGTAAACTTGCCTTGCATAAAACCAAGTAAATTTTGAAAATATGAAAACGATGACAAATATTGGCCGCCGTACTTTTCTTCGCGGAATGGGAACTTCCGCACTCGCTTTACCATGGATGGAGAGCCTGGCGGTTGGTGGTACTAATTATCAAATCCCACAGCGTGCTGCTTTTTATTATGTACCTATAGGAGTGGTTAGAAAGACTTTCTTTCCAGGCGAGGAGAAGAGTGCTGTGCAACAAAAGTTTACCAATGATAATTTTGATGCAGAAAGTACACGATCTAATATCGGAGTCGGTTTGCATGACCTGCATTTGACTCCAACCATGATGCCCCTGGCTGGGTTAAAAGACAAAGTTACTTTAATCACGGGTTTGGATCGTACTTTCCAACCGGGTACGGATGTACATGCTCAGTGTGCCTCCTGTTTTCTTTCGAGTGCCAGTCCATTTAGCCTGAAGCATACACCGTATCCTCAGGCACGTAGCCTGGATCATATTCTTGCTGATAAAATTGGTACGCAGACTCCATTTAAGACTCTTGAATTTAGCTGTAATAGTCACAAGGATAA
>JABGWZ010000165.1 GCA_018675995.1 Opitutia bacterium
AGCGGCCGATAAATTGAACTCAGTGGTCATTCTTAATGGAGCAACTATCAGGGGGTTTACCATAACTGGGGGCACGGGTAAACCGGCCAAGTCTTCGTATGGATTTGATTACTATGGGGGCGGAATACACGCCAGGGGAGAATCGGTAATTGAGCGCTGCATAATTACCGGCAACGGAAAGGGTGTCGCTCGAAAGTCAGCGGGTACTTTTGCAGGTGGAGTGTATGCGGGATCGGGTTCAAAGATTACCCTTCGGGATTCTTTACTATATGATAATTATGCCTGGGCTTGTGGCGGTGCTTTACTAGTTGATCATGGAGCCAATATGAAGATTGAAAATTGCACGATTTTTGGAAATGACTCGACCAATTTCTTTGGCCATCAGGGTGGGGTGGGGATGGCAAATGGTGGAAAAGTTCAGATTGGAAATTCAATTATTTGGGGTAACTCAGGAGATGAGATAGGGGCATTTGCGAGTATTTATGCAAGAGGTACCCAGGCAACGGTCAGTCACTCTTTGATCGAGGGGGGCTTTACGGGTACAGGAAATTTAAAGGTTTCTAGCCCAGGGTTTATAAATCAAAATAATCCTAAGGGTTTAGATGGTATACTGGGTACGGTTGATGATGGTTTGCGATTAACTTCAAACTCTTCGGTGATCAGCAAGGCGATCAATGAACCAACAGAAGAATTAAGTGAGATCGATATTTGTGGGTTTCTGCGAATCCAGGGAGAAGCAATGGATATGGGGTGTTATGAATACGGAAATGAATTACCCAAAAATAAGGATAATGAAAATACTCTAAAAACTGGTCTCATCGCGTATTACCCTTTTGATGGAGATGCATTTGATTATTCCGGAAATGAATATCACGGAAAAGTCGTTGGAGCAAGTCTTTCAAAAGATCGCTTCGGTGTTGATGGACATGCATATGCATTTGACGGGGTGGATGATTTTATTGAAGTCCCGCACCATCAATCCCTGAACCAATTACCTTTGAGTATCAGCTTGTGGTTTAACTCAAATGGAAAGCAAGAACAGTCTGGTCTTGTTAGCAAATACTCTGCAGCTACTTGGAACGGTTGGCAGATTATGGAGTTCGATGGGAATTTGGTTCCATGGTATTTAAGGAGTCATTCTCCTAGAAATGTTATTATTGGAAAATATGGGGAATCGAAAGAATTCGAAACTCCTGTTGAACCAAAAGTTTGGAACCATGCAGTTTGTACTTTTGATGATGTATCGGGACACATTTATATGAACAAAAAATTAGTGGACTCGAAAGATTGGACGGGTAAAGCTGGTTCGGTTTCATCATCTTATCCGCTTACTTTCGGAAAATATTTAGGTTCAAGTGATGGTTTTTTCCATGGTAAAATCGATGACATTCGGATTTACGACCGTGCCTTATCCAGTGATGAAGTACTTGAGTTATATGAATTGGAAAAAGCACCTGAGCACCTTGGCAAGCCCCGTCCTCCGGTGGGCCCGCCAACGGGGACTCCTGAACCCTTGGTGGATTATATCAAATTACTCAGAGAAATAATGGAGGAGATCGCCAAGGTTGAAAGTGAATTAAATGACCTGTCCGAACAGACAGTTCAAAAAGATGCTGAGATTGAAAAATGGGAAAGCGAATTAGTTTCGATCAATCGCGAGATCAATGACGCCCGTGTGCAGTTGGCGGATTGCTTGGAAGAGTGCAACCGGACCCGCGAAGAAATGGCTCAGGTCCAAAAGGAAACCTTAACCCATAACCTGACCATTGTGGGACTGGAAGGAGAACTACGTGCCTCTGCTGAACGACTTAACTCCTTACGGAATGATCGTGACGGAATGGTAAAGCAAATCACCAAAATAGAAAAAGACATGGAAGAGGCTACAGCCAAGCTAAACACCGCTCATACACCCGGTTGGCACTATGTTCCCGCTTACGGTTGGTTGTGGACCTCCCCCGAGCATTATCCCCTGATCTACTCCAACGATCGTGAAGGTTGGGTCTACTATGAACGCGGCACTTCTGATCCTTGGCTCTACTTCGACTACAACTCGGAAAAATGGGAAAAATGGTTCCATGACGCCCCCCTTTTTTCGTCCAATAACTAGTTTAAATACATAGAAATATATTAAAATGAAAAACAAAATAACTAAATTCTTACTTGCCACTCTGGTCGCTCTCCCAGTTTTCGGAAACGAACATGATTATTCCTACAGCGAATTTACCCCGTTTGGTAAATATATGGACTTAAGAGAAGCCAATTTCGAGGGAGCCCGAATTGTGGGAAGTGGAGGTCAACCGGGTGGCAACTTCGTCAGGGCCAATTTGACTGGAGCGAATTTGCGTGATGCGAATTTTAGTAGGGTAAACCTTTATGAAGCCAATTTGACTGGGGCAGACCTGAATGGAACCGACTTTACTGATGCTATTTTTAGTTCACATACGAAATGGCCAGCTGGATTTGATCATTTGACTGTTGGAGCCCATGGACCTGGAGTTGATTATTCAAGCAAAGAATTCTTACTGAATGCTCGCCATTGGGATCTGAAGGGAACAAATTTCGAGGGAGCCGAAATCAAATCAACCGACTTCAGAAGGACAAACTTGGCCGAAGCGAATTTGCGTGATGCGAATTTCAGTAGGGTAAACCTCCAAGAAGCCAATTTGACTGGGGCAGACCTCAGAGGAACCGATCTCTCAGAAATTAAACATAATTCGCATACCAAGTGGACAGGATCAATCTACTCGGTTCACACCAAGTGGCCGGAGGGATTTGATCCCCAAGCTGCTGGGGCTATTTTGGAAGGTCAAGTACCTACTGACACTCCTGATGGAACAGGTTTGGTGGACTACAAGAGAGAATATGCAAAAGCAAAAGTTCGTTTGGATAGCTTAAAGAAACAGACCGATCAGGCGAAAAAGGTCCTGGCAGGTAAGGAAGAAAAAATTCTTCAACTCGGGAAACAAATTGAGGGGGGTAGGGAAACCTTGCTTGCTCTCAAAGGAGATCTAAAAACTGGAGAATCTAACCGTTTACAATTAATCAACGAACTCCAGGAGGCCAATCAGACATTGGTAAGCCGAATGGAAAGAGTGGTCAGATTACAAACCGAGCTTGCACAGTCGTCGCAGATGGCATCTGCCTTAGAGCAAGAAATAACTTCGGAAACCTCAAGATTGGAGGAGAAAACTGCTCAATATGCCCAATTAGAAACGACCCTAGCCACGCCCCATATAGAGGGTTGGCACTACACGCCTTCACAGGGCTGGTTGTTTACGGAAGTGGGCACATATCCCCTTGTATTTGCCGAGCAATCCCAATCATGGTTGTACTACGATCGAGGAACCTCAGCTCCTTGGTGGTACTTTAATTACAGCAATGAGACTTGGATTGATTGGAAGAGTGAATAATTATGATTTCTCATTCACTTCAAACGCACCGACCACTACATTCTTCAATGAATTTACCCAAACATATTGACTCACTTCAAGGTACAATGCGATTGTGCGAAGGCATTCAAGTTCTTTTTCACTCACTTCCTTATCCACAATGATGAGATTGGTTAGGGAGTAAAATAAATCGTTTCTTTCCACCTTTGTAGTGCAATCCCGAAGAGAAGAAACCAGTTCACTGAGTTGGATGTCATTAAAATCAATAACAAATGAAACTTCTTGTATACATTTGGAAACTTCTTCCGAAACGCCACAAGTTTCGGTAAGGATGGCCCGAATAGTTCGCAGTTCTGGTAAAGAAATTTTTTGGTCAACATTTGCAAACCAGCACAAAATGGCAGAATAGAGGCAAATTTTTTGAAGTTCTGGTTTGGAGTTTGGAACATTAATGTTTTTTTCAAGAAGTGCTTTGCGAAAAAGGAAGTAAACTGGATTATCAAAAAATTCATGGATAAACCGATCTCTGCTGTCAGATTCCTTGGACCATGGGTTTTCGTCTATAATTGTATGCTGGAAAAAATAGAATTTTAATTTTCGCAAAAAATTTTCAGAGTTTTCCAATAAAGTACTATCCATTTCCTCCGCAAACTTTCTTTCTTCAATATTGATTTTCCCATCTGCTTTAAGAACAGAAATTAATGAATTCCATGCGGTTTTTCTATGTTCGCTTAGATAAACCAGTTTACTGAATTGTTCAGCGATTGTGTGCTGCTCCGCCTTGCAGATCGGATAGGCAAGATAAATTTTTAATTTTCTCCAATCCTCAAAGGTTATACCGGGGAATTGTAAAATAAGATTTTTTAAACATAGCAATTCATGTTTGTTGAGTTCACCATCTACCCACGCTGCAGCGATCAGGGTTTTCCCCAATGCAATGTTAAAAGCAGGAAACTCACTAAATCCTATTTTATTTTCATCATTCATTTAGGTTTTAAATTGTTATTGAACCAGAATGTTGTAAAGGTAAAAGTAATGATGGATTTACTTTAATAATTACATTAAATAACATGTTGTATTTTAATATAAGACTTCAAAATTTTAATTTATGCTTGTGAGGAAATTTAGTTCTCTGCTTTGTTTTGTGCTTGGTGTTGCTTCATTTAGTTCCTTTCTTTTTTCCAAGGTACATTCATTAAACCAATATGAGTGCTCGCAGGTAAGCTTTAAATATGGTGATCAATCCGAAGATTTACCCAATCTTTTGGCTATTGGTGAGGCGGAGTTAAACTTATCTTTTTCTGATACTCCGATTAAATTAAAAAATTTGATAAAGGGTACAGGATACACATTCCAGCTAAATTTAATCGATATTCATCGAATTGGAGAAGTTCCAATGCATTACCTTAAATCTTTGGGATACGAAGGTTTGGTAGTGTTTCCTGATCCATTACAAATTGATCCGGTTAGTGGTAAAGATCTACGAAAGGAGGGAGATCTGGAATTACGATTTGTTATCTGGGTTTCACGCTTGCAGAAGGTGGAACTGCAGAAGGGAGAAATCAAACAGTCTGTTTTTCTACGACTACAGGGGGCTTTAGAAAAAAGGGGAACCCGCTCATCTTCAAAAAAGCCAATCACTTCTGAGGATATACGGTTTTGGAATCGTTTCGGACGGGCACCTTCCCGTTCCTCTAAGGTTGTTCTTTCCCCGGGTGATCAACCGGGAAATGTTATTGTTGTTTTGAAACCTCGCCCAAAAGATCGTTCAAAGTTTTCTTTTCAAGGTTCAAACTCTGGAACATCAACTACTGGAAAATGGATTCTAGGTGGAAGTTATTCGAATAATCAAATCTCCGGTGCGGATGATCGTTTATCCCTTAGTTATTTAAGTTCAGATACAGGGGAGCGAGAGGCATACATGATTACTTATAAAAGACCGATTCTTTATCCAGATATTTTAGAG
>JABGWZ010000128.1 GCA_018675995.1 Opitutia bacterium
CTTTGCAGGTAATCATTTCGAAAAGGAATATGATTTTTGGGAAACAGGCGGAGAGTGGAGAAAGCTCCAGCAGTTCCCCAAGGTTCAAGATGCTCGGTCGGTTTTCCCGATTCTGTCCATGCTCGCATGATGAATATTTTGAATGATTTGTTTTCCTGAATTTGTTAGAAAGGATTCCGGGTGATATTGCAATCCAAAGAGTATTCGATTGGAGTCTTCAAAGGACATGGGTACATTGCGTAGCGGGTCTCTCGCGGTAATCCTAAGAGTTTTACTGATTGCGTTCAGGCTGGACGATGAGACTTGGAGAGAGTGGTAGCGTGCCACCCGAAGTGGACCTTTTATTTGTTTGTAAGTCAATGTGCCGGGAGAGATTTCAATTTCTGTTTCTACTCCGTGTAAAACTTGGTCCTGGCGAATGATTTCGCCTCCTTCCTCCTGGAGTATAAGTTGAAACCCGAGGCAGACACCAAGAACTGGTTTCTTACCAATTGCATAATGGAAAAGGTCTTTTGTTTCAGGATAATCGTTCGGCTTCCCTGGGCCGGGCGAAAGCACAATTAGGCAGGCATCGTTTATATCATTATGACTTACTTTTTTTCGGTCTTTAACGATTACTTTATCAAAGTCTGAGAGCAGATGTTCAAGGTTACGGGTGAACGAGTCCTGATGGTCGATAATAAGGATCATGACAGTAGTTCCAGGAGTGCACGGGCTTTTAAATTGTTCTCTCTGTATTCATAATCAGCATTTGAATCAACCACTATGCCTCCCCCGGATTGTGTGTAGCAGCAATCATCAAAAATAAGCATTGAACGAATGATAAGATTGAGAGAAAGATCGCCGTTGTCAGATAGTAGGCCAAAGCTTCCGGTGTATGGTCCCCGAAAGCAGGGTTCTAACTTATCAATCCATTCCATAGTCCGTATTTTTGGACAACCAGTTATGCTTCCACCAGGGAGCATAGCAGATAAGATTTCGGATAAATGAATTTGGTCTTTTAATTTTCCCTCTATCGTGGAAACGAGATGGTGTAGGTGGGCATAAGTTTCGACTTCTCGAAAACGGGTCAGGCGTACGGTGCCCGGTTTGCAAACCGAGGAGAGATCATTGCGTTCCAAGTCGACCAGCATGTTGTGTTCCGCAACTTCTTTTGGGTCGTTCAGGAAACATTCGATGACTGAGTTTGTGTCCTCTTTTTTCTTACGCTCATAAGTCCCTCCGATTGGTCGTGTAAGAAGGACATCATTCTTTTTTTCAATAACAATTTCCGGTGAGCAACTCACGAGGGAAAAAGATTTGGTTTGCAGTAAAAAAGCTTCGGGTGCTGGATTGGCGATGCATAATTTATCGAAAGCAATCAGCGGGTTAACCCGAACACCTGCCTCGTATCGTTGAGATATTTTAATTTGATAACTCTCGCCATCGAGAATAGCTTCCCTCGCTTGGTTAAAGATTTTTTCATATTCAGAAAATTCGAGATTACATCGCTGGAATTTTGTTGGGAAATTAATGGTATCCAAATTAATCTCGGATGAGAAGTTTAATGAATCGGCGATTTTTTGAGCTCTTCCGGCCAGACAGGATTCGATTTTAGTTAACCCTGGGAGGATGTGAATAATTGTTTGGGGCCGGGCAAACCATCCGTCTGGAATCTGGAGGTCCCGATTTGCAGATAAATTTAATCCAAGATGAGACCCAAGAAATTCATAACCAAAAAAACCGATCCAACCGGAAAAAGATAGTGGATTTGGAATTTGTTCTGCGGCAAGTTTCTCTATTCCCTGATTTGTTTTTTTGTGATCGAGGAAATGGACATCATTGAAATCAAGATAAGCAAGGAAGCCACCACTCGGAATTGATTTAATCGCAAGTTCATCAAGCTTCAATAACCCAAGGTTGGAAAGAGGGAGGGACTTGTTAATTTCAATCACGGTAAATATTTCAGTAACTCGGGGAATGAGATAATCTGTTCTTTTTCGATGACTGGTTTACCATACAGCAGTGCTGACCAACCGGCAGACTTCGCACCTTCAAAGTCCCGTGAGTGGCTGTCTCCTAGGTGCATGAAAGAGGATGGGGGTAGGTTGAATTTCTTCTCTACTGCCTGAAAAATCGCTTGATCCGGTTTTTCTACTCCCAATTCGGAAGAAATGAAAAGGTGGTCGAAAAGGGAGCCAATTTTATGATCTTCCAGCACGGAACGCAACCGGGAGTCGTTGTTGGATAAGACCGCTAATTTATATCCTCTTTGTTTTAAAGTGCGTAAGGTGGATTCGGCATTTTTGGCAACCCGCCAATGTTTACCCTCGGCAAAGAGGTTCCAGAGAATTTCGAAAATAGGGTCAATGTCTTGCCCATCTGCGAATGGTTCAAATACTTTAGAAACGAC
This sequence comes from Opitutia bacterium, assembly GCA_018675995.1. GTDB lineage: Bacteria > Verrucomicrobiota > Verrucomicrobiia > Opitutales > Seribacteraceae > Seribacter. The sequence continues at coordinate 2,393 of JABGWZ010000128.1, forward strand.
TTCTCTCCAAAAATCTTTTTCCTCACCCTGGGTAATCTTTTTATTTTTTTGTATTTTAGCGAAGACTGTTAAGAATTGGTCATTTACCTCTTCGTCTTCGACAGAAATTCCATGATCTCTTGCGGTTTTACCGTAAACTGCACCAACAGAAGGCCACGGTTGGACAAGCGTGCCTGCTGCATCTACGGTTAAGACCTGAATCGCTGGAGTCATGATAATCTGATAATAGTACTTTAAAAGTTGGTGATAGGTGAGAAATATGACACAAAGTATGTCATAAATTAAATCAAAGTGTCATGCGAGTTTTTCCAAATGGTTTCGGGTTAATTCTGGGTTTACTTACCACATTTGTGGTTTCCTGGATATGGCCATTGGGTAAGGGTTCACAGGAAGTATTTTTTTCTGACTGGTTTTCAAAACTTGCGGTTGTACTAATTTTTCTGATTCAGGGATGGTATTTGAAGTTTGATCGATTGAGGACAATTGGAAAATCTTCTTATTCTCTCTTGCGGGTACAGGGACTGATTTTTTTCGGACCTTTGTTCATTGTTTTATTATTTGAGTACTTTGGTTTTTTACCTGAGAAGTGGATAGCAGGTTTTTATTTTTTGGCAATTCTGCCAACGACTATTTCCAGCTGTGTTGTTTACACTGCAATTGCGGGTGGTAATTCCGATGTCTCCCTTGGTCATGCCACCCTGTCAAATATCCTAGCAATATTTTGGGTTCCGATTGGCTGGATTCTTTTGTCTGCAGGGAGTGGGCATAGTCTACTCTCTCAATGGATTACATTTGGGGGCGAGGTTTTACCAAACCTATTTTTGCTGGTGGTTTTACCATGCATAACTGGGTGGAAAATAAATAAAACATTGAAGGCTGGTCATTCCAAAAAGTTATCCTTCATTTCACAGATGATCGCGTTTAGTTGTATTCTAATGCTGGTCTACTTGGCTATTTCTAAAAATATCATGTTGTTTGGGCGGGATTATTTTGGATTGTTGATTGTTGAACTGCTTCCATTCCTGATAGCATTCCTGATTTGTCACACTGCCTTAAGTTGGTGGGGAAACGGAGTTTTTTCTGTCGATTCAGAGCATCGAGTTGCCGAGTTTTATTGCGTGGGTCAAAAGTCTTTGGTTATGGGCTTACCTTTTCTGAGTTTATTACAGGATCAATTTAATACCCCAGTCGATTTAATCGCTTGCCCACTTATTATTTACCATTTTTTACAACTCGGTGTCGGGGCGTGTTTTTTTACAAAACTAAGAGGGGTGGTATCAGGTTCATCTGCATAAAATTTGTTTTTGTGGTTGAATGTGAATGAAATTCATAGGAAGAAAAGGAAGTGATTTGTAAAAACTTTAAGGATAAAGAAAAAATGCGTAAGGCTGGCCGTTCTGCTGCGACCATATTAGACAGACTATGCAGTGTTGTGAAGCCGGGTATGAATACATTTGAAATCGATGAAATCGGTGGGGAATTAATGGAAACTATGGGGGTTAAAAGTGCCTGCAAGGGGTACCGTTCCGGACATCGAATTTTTCCATCCTATACCTGTCTTTCGGTAAACGACGAGGTGGTGCATGGAATTGGAGTGAAGGGTAGGGTCTTAAAAGAAGGCGATATTATATCGGTGGATGTCTGTATTCGGGAGAATGGTTTTA
>JABGWZ010000011.1 GCA_018675995.1 Opitutia bacterium
AAGCCTGTGAATTCGGATGCCAAGAAAGTAGTCTTCGAGACTAAGTTGAAGAAAGGTAAGCATGAGTTGTCACCCTTCTTCCATGTTCCCGAAGGAGAGCTCGGTTGCTACTACGCGGTCATAACTACCAAGTAAAATGATGCTAAGGGCAGGCTTTTTTCTATTTGGGCTCTTTTGCCTGTCCGGGCTATTGGCGAAAACCAATGTCGTGGTCTTCCTGACTGATGATCAGGGGTGGGGTGATTTAAGCCTGAATGGAAATAGCAACCTTTCGACGCCCAATATCGACTCCTTAGCCAAGCAAGGAGCTTCGTTTGACCGTTTTTATGTCTGTCCTGTCTGTTCGCCCACAAGAGCTGAGTTTCTGACCGGCCGGCACCATGTACGCAGCGGAGTATACAGCACTTCAGCAGGTGGGGAGCGAATGGATCTCGATGAGACTACTATTGCGGATCTTTTCAAAAAAGCGGGTTATGCCACTGGTGCCTTTGGTAAGTGGCATAATGGAATGCAATATCCTTACCATCCGCTTGGGCGTGGGTTTGATTATTTCTATGGGTTTTGTTCGGGACATTGGGGCCATTACTACGATGCTCTCATGGAAAGGAATGGAGAACTGGTAAAAGGGAAGGGGTTTTGCGTTGACGATTTCACAACAGAAGCGATGAATTTCATTGATCGTGCAGTCAACAATGACAAGCCATTCTTTGCTTATGTTCCCTATAACACTCCACACAGTCCCATGCAGGTGCCCGATCGCTGGTGGAATAAATTTAAGGATAAGAAAATGGAGGATATTATGAGGCATAGAAATCCCAGCAAGGAGGATCGCCTTCATTTACTCGCGGCCTTGGCGATGTGTGAAAATATTGATTGGAATGTGGGAAGGGTATTGAAGAAGCTCGATCAGTTGAAGGTGGCGGATGATACCATTGTGGTTTTCTTCCATGATAATGGACCTAATGGCACGCGTTGGAATGGAGACATGGAAGGAAGAAAGGGATCGACTGAGGAGGGGGGAACCCGTTCACCGCTACTTATTAAATGGCCTAAAGGAATTAACGCGGGCACAAAAGTGATGCAAATTGCATCGGTTCGTGATCTACTTCCCACCTTAACCGAATTGGCCGGGGTGAAGGATAAACCAAAGAAAGCGATTGACGGTAAGAGCCTGAAACCTCTTCTGTCTGGAAAAACAAAAGGGTGGAAATCGAGAACACTCGTTTCTACCTGGAAGGGAAAACTCGGAGTGCGTGATCAGCGCTTTCGATTAGGCTATAAGGGAAAGCTTTTTGATATGGAGAAGGATCCCGGACAGCGGGTGGATGTGAGCAAGGAATTTCCCAAAGTAACCGAACGTTTGAATCAAAGAAAGCAATCATTCCAGAAAAAGGTATTAGATAAAGCCGGTCCAGACACGCGACCCTTTGTGATTGGACACCCCGGAGTTTCCTGGACTCAGATTCCTGCTCGAGATGGAACTGCTCATGGAGGAATTAAGAGATCGAACAAGTTTCCGAATTGTAGTTATTTTTTGAATTGGACGAATAAAGATGATTTTGTAACTTGGGATGTGGAGGTTGGTGAGTCGGGGCGTTATGAAGTAGAACTTTGGTATGCGTGTTCGAAAAAAGACTTAGGGTCAGTAATAGAAGTTTCCTTAAACGGTGAGTCTGTGGTCACCACGATCACAAAGCCAAATAATCCACCAATAGTTGGAATGAAAGAGGATCGTTCTCCAAGGAGTGAATCTTATGTTAAAGACTTTCGACCTATGAAAATGGGTACAATTAGCCTCACAAAAGGAAAAAGTGAGCTGAAACTACAGGCTAATACAATAAGAGGTAGTCAGGCAATGGAATTTAGATTATTGATGCTTCAAAGAATTGAAGCAAAGTAGAACAGATAGTTTAGGCTGCTTGCTCTAAATCATTCATCTGAAGCTGACGCTTCAGTTCGCGAAATCCAATCATCTTACTGTTGTCTTCATCCCAAAGTCGGTAATTGATCGATTTTAAACTGCTTAAAATATTCAACTCAGGGGCAACCTGAAAAAATGGATCCGATTTATGACAGCGCTCCAAATTGTAATTTGGAATCATGGCATTGAGGTGATGGATATGGTGAAACCCAATATTACCGGAAAACCACTGCAATATTTTGGGTAGTTTATAATAGCTACTACCCTCCATCGCGGCTGCTGTAAAATCCCACTCTTCGCTCTGTGCCCAATAAGTGTCTTCAAATTGGTGCTGAACATAAAAAAGCCATATACCGCAAGTCCCAGCAACTGCCATCATAGTAACTTGGATAACTAAAAAAGGAATAAAACCAAATATTGAACCCATAGTTACACACCAAATCAGTAGGGCTAAATTCATGGTGTGGACGGAGCGACGTTCACGAGGTTTACATTTTTTGGAAGGAAATCTCTCCAACACCATAAACAAAAATAGTGGAGCGAATACAAAAAGGATAAAGGGATTTCGAACCAATCTGTAATTAAAGCGTGTCATTCGTGAAGACTGGAGGTATTCCCTCACAGTCAGCGTCCAAATATCACCGATTCCTCGGCGGTCTAAATCGCCGTTAGTAGCATGGTGCATTGCATGTTCCCAACGCCAATGATGGTAGGGGGTGAAAACCGACATGCCAGAAATGAAGCCTAGTATGTTGTTTGCTTTTTTAGATTTGAAAAAGGAACCGTGCCCACAATCATGAAATATGATGAAGGAACGAACCAAAAATAATCCCGCTACTGCGGAAAGTCCAATGGTAAGCCACCAAGATTCATCTTTAACAAAGTAAAGGATAACCCAGATAGTAGCAACTGATCCAAGTGTGTTAACAATTTGCCAAATAGCCCGCCCAAGGTGCGGATGTTGATATTCCGCTACCAATTCTTTCCATTCTGCAACTGATTTATGTGTTTTTTTCTTTTCCATCCTTTATTTATTAGATCAATTTTATGCATACTAAGCAAGTTAAGAGATTGGGCAAAAAAACCTATTCTTTTTTTGAAAATTTTCCCTTTTGCAGAAAAGAAATAGTTTGATCTTGTACCTGTTTATTTCCGATTAAAAAGGAATGAGACTTCGGAACTTCGCAAAAGTCATTCATTCCTTCAATCTTTGTTCGTTCGACTGAAACTCTTCCATCGTCCACACCAGGTATTAAAAACGAAAGGAATGGATTAATACTCCGATTCCCGGCAATTACTCCAAGTTCAAATTCTACGGGTCCTAATCTTTTGATAAAGCCGTCTGATGAGGTGCCTAGTTGAAAGCATGCGGGACCATTAATTAAAGGGATCAGATTGAACGGACTGAGCCTGTCAATTATTTCACTCCCTTGATTAGGTGGACCTAGCATAACCACCCGACCCAGATTGGCGAATGGGGCAGATTTCATTATGTGACGGAGTAAGATACCCCCCATTGAATGAGTTACAAAATGCAATTTTTTTCCAGAGGAATCGTTCTCCTTATCCTCGATTTCATCGCGGACAAATCGTCCGAGTTCTTCAATTTTATATTTTCTTGATGGGTAATTTAAATTGTGAGTTGTATAACCAAGTTTTCTTAATGATTTTTCCATTGGTCTCATGGACCGTGAGGTTCTTGATAATCCATGTAAAAGGATGACATTTTGATCTTTTACTTCGTCAACTAACATGACATTTACTCAATCAAAATTAGAGTATATGCTAAAGTAAAGATTGGCTTAAGATAAAAGCCGGCTAGGTGCCTCATCTTTTAAGTCGAGTGCTAGGGCAATGTTTAGAAATGTAATTTCTCCCATCGTCTCGCATTTTGAAAACCGATCATCCTTGTGTAGCCTTTTCAGTTCATTGCGAAGTTGGTTTACTTTCTCATCGCTTGAAATACGATCTTGGCACATAGATTGCCTAATCTTTTTAATCCGTGTGGGTGCAAAATTAAACCTTCTTCTGATAAGGGTTCTTTCCTCTCTTTGATACTGGCTGCTGGTTTCGGGGTTTATTAAACGGGTACAAAGATTAACAACAGGCAAATTATTTTTAAAAAATTGAGGAAGATAAAATGATCTTCTCCCCTCATATGATTGCTGGTCGAAATCAATTGCACGAACCCGGTACTGGTTTTGTTCAAAATCAGGTGTCATTTCCACCACATAGTTATAAGCTCTCATGTCACCGAGGAGTCGTACAAAGCAGCGTTCGTTAAATTTAATGAATTCTTTGGCAAGCCGGACCTCGTTCAAATCAGTATGGTCGAGAAAGTTATTGATGAAGTCATCGCCGGGAACTCCAATGATGTGCTCTTCAATTAGTGTATCTCCGTCAATTTGAAAATTGATTTCATTTGGAGAGAGAAGCTGTTCGAGCTCCAAACCGTAGAGACGTGAAGCATCTGCTTTTTTAACATAGAAGTAATCGTGATTGTCATTGTATTGGTTTACGATCCTAATTCGGAAGGGGCGGGTGTTGCCAAATGTACAGTAATCCACCCGGTCGACATAAAGGTTAGGAAGAATGTTTTCATCTCCTCCAGATCGAAGAAGTACATATATTCTTTTGAGTCCTTCGAATATCTCCCTTCCGTAGTGTTGGTCATAAACCATAGTCTGCCAAAGGGTATCCTCATTCTTGGCATTCATTAGAGGATACGAATCAACGCTTTGCAGAAGATTTTCGTAATGAACTGGAAGCTTTGCGGAACGCTTGTAATTAACCAAGTACTCGCGAAAGGAATCGCTGACCGGATAAAAATTTTTCTTTTGTTGAACGCTCCCTTTTTTCATAACTGCATCTTTCATTGAATATATTTAAGGAACAAAAGTACACGCGAAAAGATTATGCTAATTCTCCTGCAAGACAGAACTTGGTTTTTCAGCTAGAACCTTTTTGGTTGCCCATTCTGCAGTAAGTACAGAGAGGGTAACGACTCCAAAAATGACGAATAATGGCAAGGCAATTTGCAGAGACCAGACTTTGTCAAAAATATATTTTGAAAGAACAAAACTGACGAGAGTACTGAGAGAAACTCCAAGTACTGAAGCACAGAAACCGAGAAGTCCAAATTCGAAGCGCACCTGTTTTTTTAAATCTTTGAATGATGCACCCAGTACTTTCATTAAATTTATCTCCCATCGTTGATCTCTAGCTTTTTCACTGGAAATTGAGTACAAAATTACCAAGCCTGCAAGTATTGATAAGAGAGCCATAATCTGTAATGCCCAAGTCATCTGTTCCACAATAGATAAGATTTTTTTCCCGGTTCTTTCCACATCAAGAATTGAAATTGTGGGAAAATTACTGACCAAAAGATCTTGGATTTTTTCTTTTTGAGTATGGTTTATTTGATTCAGGGTAGCTATAAAAGTTTTGGGTGCATGATCGAGAACACCGGGTTGCATTTGCACAAAGAAATTGGGCTGGAAACTGGTCCACCTTACACGCCGAACGTTGACGACCTCTGCGGATATGGGAATTCCTCCGACTTCAATTTCCATACTATCTCCTAAGTCGAGTCCCATTGATTTGGCATATTTTTGCTCAATTGAAACCTCAACTGGTTTTCCCGAATCCGGATCGTGAGTTAGAGCGACCATACGGCCGTGGAGAATTTCCTCACTATCAAGTAAATGGTCTCGGTAGCTTAAGTTAAAACTTCGATTTCTGAAGTTATTACGTCTTTGCTGGTCAGGGTTGGTTTGGTTTTCTTTTTGAGATTGGAATATTTTATATTCTTCTCCTTTTAATTTGAGAAGTTTCCCCCGCACCCACGGAGTCAGGTTTTCGAGTGGATGCCCTTCTGATTTTAAAAGCTCTTCAAGTCCTTCAACCTGATCCTCTTGTATGTCAAAAAGAAAAAGCTTGGGTAATTTCCCTGAGGGGTCATCCAACCCAAGTTCATTCTCGAGGCTGAATTGAAATTGTGGAATTAAATTGAGTAAGAGCACTCCAAGACCCAAAGCAAGAAAACCAGTAACCGAATTGGATCTATTTCTACTGAGCGAACGGGTTGCGAGCCTCAATGGAAGAGGTGCTCGGTTGAAAATCCGCTCAATTCCTTTTAAACATACTCCACTCAGTGCGAATATGAGAATGGCTGAAATAATAAAACAGGCAAAAAATAAATTTCCGAGCTTCCAGGAGTTTGCTTGAAAAACAGTTAATCCCCAAAATGCAATGAGTCCGGGTATCAAACTAAGGAACCAAAGTTTGTTCTTAAAGTACCCCGGTCTAGCTGCTTCTCTAAAAAGGTCAGCCGGATTTAAATATTTAATTTTTCTAAGACTGGGTAGTGCCAGTAACCAGCCAGCAAGAATTGCAACGAGAAATGAAAGCAAAACCGTTTTAGGGCTCATCATAATCTGTACAGCACTGGGCATCAATCCTTGCAATGCTCCGGATAAAATGGGGAGTAGCAGGAGAACCACTAGAAGAGCTGGTAGGCAAGCCACAATGCCCAAAATTATGAGCTGGATTACATATGTGTAAATTGCTGTTTTCTTACTCACCCCCAGACTCAATAAAACGGCAATATCCCCTGTCTTTTGCACAATAAATCCATGAAACAAGTAACCGCTGCCAATGGTGGCCAGAAATAGGGCGACCATCGAAACGAGGCTGAGGAAGTCGGACAGGTAATTGAGAAGACGTCCAGCTCGATGGCCGGCTTTTTGATGTGAATAAACCCTTACATCAGAAACGCTTATCGCTTTATCAAGTTTTTCCATAAGTTCATCCTGGACACTTGAGTCGGGCAGTTTGAACAGGGAGTTATGGAATGCAGTATTTCCTTTGAGGAGGAGTTTGGTATCAGCGAGGTTTTTTCTGCTAATAAATACCTTCGGTGCAAGTTCGGCAGGTTGAAACTGAAGGCCTGCGTCATTCATAACCAGATCGGTTACTTTGAACTGTGTTTCCCCGATGGAGAGCATTTCCCCTATGTCGACTTCTAACTGCGTTCTTAATTCGGGGTAAATCCAGACAACTTTTCCTTCGTGCAGCAATTCATTTGATGTTTGACAGTCATTTTCCTTTTGCTTGAGGTCGAACTGACCGTAAAAGGGAAAGCCAGGGTCCATAGCAACCACTTTGACAAGCCTTGATCGACCTGCAGGCCCGGCAACCATAGAATAAAAATCGACTACTTTGATTTCTTTTGTTTGTGCGGGGATAAGAGATTGGACTGTTTGAGTTTCCTCTGTGGTTAATTGTCTTCTTGCTCGGATAGCAAAATCAGCTCCCAGTAAATTTTTAGACTCTTCTTCAACTTTATATTCCAAAGAAGTTTTAAAAGAGTCTACGGTCAGAAAACCAACCAGGCCTAAGGATAGATTGATTATGTAGAAAATACAGAAAGACCTGCTGTTGCGAATTTCACGCCAAGCGTTTCGAAATGCAAAATTCATCAATTCAATTAGGCTTCTTGAGCACTCTTTTCGACAAGTATCCCATCTGAAAGGATTACTGTCCGGTCGCATTTTTTAGCAAGATCATGGTTGTGGGTTACGAGGATAAGCGTTTGCCCTCGATCTCTGCATAGGCAGAAAATCAGCCCCATAATTTCTTCCCCTGTTTTTTGATCTAGGTTTCCTGATGGTTCATCGGCTAGGATGATACTAGGTTCGCTAATCATGGCCCGTGCAATTGCTACCCGTTGGCATTCTCCACCAGATAACTGAGACGGAAAGTGATCAAGTCGGTTTGATAATCCCACAGCATGCAAAGCTTCCCTTGCTTTTTTTGAAGGTTCCACTGTCCGTTGCAATTCAAGAGGGAGACTTACATTTTCAAGGGCCGTTAGGTGGCGCATCAGATGATATTGTTGAAATACGATTCCAATATGTTTCGAGCGGAAACGGCTCAATTCATTTTGACTAATAGTGGCCAAGTTTTCTTGATTCACTTCAATCGTGCCGAGGTCAGGATGATCGAGACCAGCCATAATTGAAAGCAGGGTGGATTTCCCGCTTCCACTTTGACCCAAAATTGCGATCTGTTCGCCCGGGTTCACTGAAAGGTTGATATTTTTGAGGACCTCTACGCACTGTTCGCCCTGATGAAAAGTCTTGGTTATTTTTTTTAGCTGTAAAAGAGGCTGCATGATCAAAAGCGTATGGTTAGAGTAAGATTGACTGGAGTGACTGATAGACGAGCTCACAAATGACTTGGTGTCCCTTCGGGTTTGGGTGAATTCGGTCTGGCAGGTTCATTTCCGGATTTCCGCCCACACCCTCGAGAAGAAAAGGAATGAATGGAATATCATATTGGTCAGAAAGGGTGGGGTATAAATGGGTGAACGATTGGTTATACGCCTT
>JABGWZ010000010.1 GCA_018675995.1 Opitutia bacterium
AATAGATCGTTCAATCCCAGTTTCAAAATCGACTTTGGGATTCCAACCAAATGACGACTGAAAAATACTGTAGTCGGAAATAAAGTCGCCGACGTCTATGGCTTTTCGCTCTTCTGGGAAAGGAACCAATTCGTAAGATGCACCCTTAAGGCCCTCGCACATGATTTGAGCAGTTTCTTCCAAGCTAATGGGGCGAGGGGCACCTAAATTGTAAACCTTTCCCGCTGATTCATCTCTTACAGCTGCAATAATCAATGCATCGATTACATCGTCGACAAAATTGTAGTCACGGCGTTGTTTCCCGTCTCCAAAAACTTGAATTATTTTTTTCTCGATTAAATTACGTATCCATATTCCTAAGAAAGTTTGCCGAGCATCTTTGATTCGCATTCTTGGCCCGTAAGTATTTGTTAATCTAAGTATGCTAGATCGAATTCCATGTGCTTGATTATAGAGCAAGTGGTATTGCTCGCCGGCAATCTTATTTATTCCATTTATGTCAACTGGACTCAATGGATGTTTCTCGTCTACCGGTAGGTATTGAGGTTTGCCATAGATTTGACGAGTACTTGCAAAGACAATTCTAATATCAGGGTTGTGATTTCGACAGGCTTCCAATATGGATAACTGTGCTTTTGCATTAATATCCAAATCGATGAAGGGATTTTCCATCGAATCGAGATGGCTTGTCTGACCTGCAAGATTGAATAGGAAATCCTTTTCTTTAACTAACTGATTAATTGAAAATGGGTCACGCACATCGGAAAGGTTAATAGTAATCTTATCGCGAAACCCTTGAAGATTCCGAAGGTTTCCTCCGTACTCAGGTACAAGGCTGTCAATAATAGTAACTTGATTGTCTTGTTGTACTAATTTTTGGGCAAGGTTTGATCCAATAAATCCTAACCCGCCTGTAATCAAAATTTTCTTCTTGGTGATTTTATTCATTTCGCGACGGTTCGCTTTCCGACTTCCCTTGCAGGGTTTCCTGCAACAATTTGATTAGGTGCAATATTTTTTGTGACAACTGACTGAGCACCTACTACAGCGTTTTTATCAACGGATATTCCTGGAAGAATCATGGCTCGTACTCCTATGAAAGTATTTTCACCGATTGTAATTTTCTTGGTGATTAATTGAAAGGAAGAGGTATCTAAGTCATGAGTACCGGTACAGAGATATGCTTCTTGAGCAATGGTAGCTCTTTGTTGAATCTCAATTTCGCCGAGGGAGTAGACTTGAACTCTTTCGCCAAGGCAAGCTCTGTGGTGAAGGGTTAAATGCCATGGGATTCGTATCTGAACAGATTGGTGTACGAAAGGTACTCCCGATATTTTTGTACCAAATAATCTTAAAATTAATAATCTCCAAGGATTTAGAAATTTAGGTGTCCATGAGCAAAGCAAAAACCAAGTAACTTTCCATAATACCAAAACTAGATGAATCGATAAAGACCATGGTTTTTGGTAAGGATTTATTTGTATGTTAGGTTTCAATTAACCATTTCTAGCATTTTACATGTGGTATGTGAAACTCCATCGAAAAAAGGCTTTTTGGGCTTTTCTATAAACTGGATAAGTTTTTCTACCGAAGAATCGTTATTAACCAAAAAGATTTGATCTTTAAATAGATCAGGAATAAACAGGTTCCTCTGCGGGGTATCTCCATCATCATAAGCCAAAACGGGTAAGCCATGTTCTAACATAGCTGCAGCAGCACCACTTTTACCAATTACATCATAGGGGGTTGTGGATACACCAAGGGAACATTCCTGGAGTTGTTCTGATATTAAGTCGGTGGATAACTCCCCAGTACTCTCAATAAAGAAATTATTCTTTTTGCAGAGGGAAAGCACACGATCGGTAGCCGCATCTTCTCTTTGTCTGCCAATTAGTATGATTTCTAATTTCTTGTCACAGGTTTTGGTTAGATTTGAAAAAAAATCACCAAGATTATAGTAGGGGAAATCGGCATAGGGTGTTCCGAAAAAAACTATCTTTAGGGTTTGCCCCGGAGTTTTTGCTTGGGAAGTGGCGGAGTAGGGAATA
>JABGWZ010000266.1 GCA_018675995.1 Opitutia bacterium
AAACAAATGGCGGCGGACTTCCTTACTGAACAACCAAACCATCCAGACCTTGCTGCCCTTGGATTTCTTACCGTTGGTCCTGTTTTTTTAAACCGCAGACAGTTAATTATTGATGACCAGATCGATTTAGTGACCCGAGGATTGATGGGGTTCACTGTTGCCTGCGCCCGGTGTCACGATCATTTCCATGACCCTATTCCAACGGCCGACTACTATTCACTGTACGGAATCTTTGATGCATCCAGTAAGCCTGCAAAGCTACCTTTAATCGGGAAACCAGATGAGAACTCCACTGCCTACATTGGATTCAAGAACAAACTAAATGAGCTCGAGGAAAAAGTTGAGCAGTATCTGCAATCAAAACTTGATTTTGCTCAATCCAAGGAAGGCATCAAACAATATATAAAATTATCATTGGATGCCTATGAGACCCCAAAGAATGACTTTGAAGCATTAGCCGGGAAGCGAAATCTTTATCCCAAGTTGGCCAATCGTTGGAGAGATTATCTTAAAGGAAAAGAAAAAGTTGAGCAGAGCTTCGTAAAGCCACTGTTGGCGTTCGCAAAATCCACAACTCAGGCAGAAACTTACCGAAAATGGAAGTCCTCTAACCTGACTTATTTCCCATCTTTTTTACGAGAGAAAGTAAAGGTTAATGAGTCTACTGAGCTTACTAATCTCATTTCCTGGTATGCCGATGCTCTACATCGTTCGCTAATAGAATCCAAGACTGCTAAAGAAAAAAAAGGGCTTTTATTTGCCGTTTCTGCGAATGGTTTCCCAGCGAACATAAAACTTGAAGGAATCGAGAAGTATTTCACCCAAAAAGACCGAAATCATAAAAATAACCTCCGTAAAAAAGTGGCAAACCATGAGGCCACACATCCCGGTGCTCCCCCAAGAGCAATGTCTCTACTGGATAGAGAAAACATCCAGGAACCATATGTTTTTTTACGGGGTACTTTTGGTGCCCGTGGAGATCGTGTCCCCCGTCGCTTTCCTGTAGCTCTTTCTCCCAATGGAGTGGAAAGAAAAAATTACACTCGGGGAAGCGGGCGACTGGAGCTTGCTGAATCGATACTCGATACTTCGAATCCCTTAACCTCGCGGGTGATGGTAAATCGAATCTGGAAGCATCTTTTTGGAAAAGGGATTGTCCGAACACCCAGTGATTTTGGATTGATGGGAAAAAGCCCAACCCATCCCGAACTGCTCAATCACTTGGCCAAATCCTTCATGGAAAACGGGTGGAGTATTAAAAAGATGATTCGCATCATGGTTTTGAGTAAGACCTACCGACAGGAAACTCGAAAGCTTCCCGTAAAAGATCCCGATAATCTTTATCTCTCTTCCATGAATAGAAAACGGCTTAACTTTGAAGCAATGAGGGATGGTATGCTCGAGGTATCAGGAGAACTCGACTTAACCATGCACGGCCCCTCCCAAAAACTTCACTCCAAGCCCTACTCAAAAAGAAGAGCAGTCTATGGTTACATTGATCGGCAGAATATTTCTCCGACGCTTAGCTCCTTTGATTTCGCTAATCCAAACATCCACGCACCGCAACGGGTGGAAACCACCGTTCCCCAACAGGCTCTCTTTGCATTTAATCATCCATTCGTAATTGAAAGGTCTACCACCCTGGCAAAGAAGGCATTCGATTCTAAATCCGCCAAACCTTCCCCCCAGGTTGAATTTCTTTACCGTCAAATTCTATCCAGGAATCCAAGAAAAAATGAAAGCAAGCTCGCAGTTGAATTCATCGGAAACGACGCAAAACTTGCCAATCTTGAGGATCTTGCACAGACTTTATTAGTATCCAATGAATTCTTTTTCACCGACTGATGCATCCTTTTTTATATAACCTGAAGATTCCAAGAAGAAATTTTCTTGCCAGTTGCGGAATGGGTATGGGTTTATCCGCACTTGCTCCATTACTCAATGGACAAGGAAATCCGATGCTCCCCAAGGGACCTCACTTTGCACCTAAGGCCAAAAGAGTGATCCATTTATTTATGAACGGTGGACCCTCTCATGTTGATACTTTCGACCCAAAGCCTGAACTTACCAAATGGCACGGAAAAGTTTTACCTGATGAAAATCGTTTAAGCACCGAACGTAAAACTGGGGCTGCCTATCAATCTCCTTTTGCTTTTAAGAAACACGGCCAATCCGGATTACCCGTGAGCGACCTATTTCCAAATGTAGCCAAGCATGCAGACGATCTTTGCGTAATAAGATCCATGCGTGCGGATGTACCTAACCACGAACCATCCCTTATGTTAATGAACTGCGGGGAAGGCAGACTGGTTCGCCCAAGCATGGGATCTTGGATCACATACGGTCTGGGAACGGAAAACCAAAATCTGCCTGGGTTTGTGGTCCTCTGCCCCAATGGCTATCCAATTACCGAAACTCAAAACTGGCGTTCCGCTTTTCTGCCGGGCATTTATCAGGGCACCTATGTTAATCCGGCTAAAAAGGAAGAGGAAGCCATCATCCCTAACCTTAACCCTGCACGATCAAGCATTCGCCAATCAAAGCAACTCCAGCTTCTGCAAAAATTAAATCGGGCCCATCAAAATAGCCGGGATGGTGATGACCAACTCGACTCAAGGATACGTTCCTTCGAGTTGGCCTATCGAATGCAAATGGAGGCCAGTGACGCTTTTGATGTAACCAAAGAATCTCCCAAAGTACTAGAAATGTATGGAAACGGCGTGCATGCCAAACAATGCCTGATGGCTCGTCGTTTGGTTGAACGGGGCGTGAGGTTCGTACAGCTATGGCATGGCAAAGATCAGCCATGGGACAGTCACGATCAAATTGAAAAAAATCATCGTAGATTGGCTACCCAATGCGATCAGGCCATTGGGGCACTTCTGCAGGATTTGAAAGATAGAGGGATGCTCGAAGAGACTCTTGTTTTATGGGGTGGAGAATTTGGACGTACGCCCACTGTTGAGTTACCCTCCGGTGCCAATGCAGGCACTACATCTGGAAGAGATCATAATCATCATGGATTTACCATGTGGATGGCGGGCGGGGGAGTAAAACCCGGATATATCCACGGAGCGACTGATCCGTTTGGCTTCAAAGCCGTGGAAGATCCGGTTCATGTTCATGATCTTCATGCCACAATGTTACATTTACTCGGTTTTGATCATGAGAAACTGACTTACCGTTACGCAGGCCGCGATTTCCGACTGACTGATGTTCATGGGAAAGTGGTTACTCCTTTGATCGCTTGAAAATTTATTTTGCAGCGTCCATTCGAGGTGGAAGAGAGGATCAGGAGAAATATTTAGAGTTAATCGATTTTATCTCAACCAAAGCAGAAGTTCTTACCGAACATATAGGGTCCCACTCAATTGGAAAAAACGGAGAGGACGCACTAGATGACATTGCAATCTACAAACGTGACATGGAGTGGCTTAAGGAAGCAGATGCCGTGATTGCTGAAGTCACCACTCCTTCCCTTGGAGTTGGCTATGAATTAGGAATAGCCGAAAAACTTAACAAACCCACCCTTTGCCTTTTCAATAAAGGCAAAAAGGATCAAACATTATCCGCAATGCTGACGGGCAATTCAAATTTTCTAATTTACCACTACCAATTTTTATCTCAAGCTAAACAGAAAATAACCGATTTTTTAAACCTGGATCTTTAACTTTTTTAGAAACCCACCGGGACTCACGCCGGTCACCCGTTTAAAAACAGTGGAAAAATACTGACTGGATGAAAAACCCAGACGATGGGATACTTCTTTAATATGCCATGAACCCTGACTCAGTAATTGCTCAGCCTCGCGAACACGCTGACGGTTAATAAAATCCAAGGGAGAATATCCGACTTGCTGACGAAAAATTTTGCGAAACGCAGTCTCTGAAATACTCATTGATTTTGCAAGCTGTTCAATCGTGGGTGGATTATC
>JABGWZ010000009.1 GCA_018675995.1 Opitutia bacterium
AAGCCTAAAATCTGCCGGATTGAAAACTATGCATGGATTACTCCCGATTTCGTGACAAGCAAGATAGAGAAACCAGATTCATTCAGGTAAAAAGTTTTAAGCAGTTTAAAGTTTGTGAATCGGGTCAAAATTCGTGCTTAAAATATTGACTGAGTTTTCTTGGACAGATCGTCAGATGCTGACTCGAATTGTCAAAAGATGGGGCAGTCTCAGCGAGGAGTTGAAGCAGGCGGTTTTGAGAGTGGTGGGGTAGGATAAAATAAATTTATTGCCTAAAGTTGCTAGAGTTCTCATTCGTAAAGAAATGGAGGGTATGCTATCAACAGTAATTATGAAGACGGATTTAGCCGGCTTTACGGACCGTGTTTCAAAATCCTCTCATGGCGATCTCTCTGAACTTTTAAAAAAGCATGATTCCATCATTAAAAGTGTAATCGATAAGAATGAAGGTAAAATAATTAAGGGAGAAGGAGATTCTTTTTGGATTACATTCAAAAGCGTTACAAGTGCAGCTCTTTCTGCCATCGAAATACAAAGGGATTTGCAGTACGCACAGGTGGGGATGGCTGATTATGAAAAGCTGGCAATTAGAATTGCTATTACGGTTGGCGATATCCTTCATCAGGATAACGATATTTTTGGAGATTCAGTAAACCTTACGGCCAGAATCGAGTCGATCACTCCTCCTGGAGAAACCTACATTTCATCTGCCGCTTCTCTCGTTGTCGATCAAAAGCAAGTAGACATTGAATTTGTAAAAAAATTCGAGCTAAAAGGTTTTGCCAACGCCGAACCGATATATCGCCTTAATCCAAGCGATGAGATAAGGATTTTCGAAAATCAGGTCTTTTTAGGTAGTTTCCTGAACAACTTTAGTAAATTTACTAAGGACAGAGAAGAAGAGGAGATTGAGGAACTTATTATTAAAAACGACTCTTTGGTTAAAAAGCTCAGTGAAGATTACGGAGGCAAAATTCTCCAGGAGGCCAGTTGTAATAAAATTTTGATTTTTAATGATCCTTTAGAGGCAATTGAAGGTGTCCGTGAATGGGTATTGAATTGGAATCAGTTTCTGAAGAATGTGGATTGGGATAATTGGTTAAACATTGGTATCCATCATGGTAATATTAAATCCTATCGATCCCATGTTTTTGGACAAGACTTGGCTATGGCACTTGCACTTGGTTTTCTCAGTCGTACTCAAGGAAACAAAATAAAAAAGAGCAGGGTTTTGGTCACATCAAGAATTTACAGTGAAATTCAAAATGGAGTAAGCTCTGAATCAATTCAGGAACTCAACCCATTTGAGTTAGTTGAGAGTGACAAGAATCGAAAAGAAGAAATAATTTACTTACAAAGTTCTGGTTTTAAAGAAGGGGATAAAGTATATGACTTGCTTTTTGATTAATGGGGGGGGGAAGTAGAATTTCTTTATGAAAAAGCTAGTCTCATCTGCGGTCATGAAATTGGAATATTCCTCCTCCACTAATTTGGAAAGTGAAACTATCGAAGAATTAGATTCTGCATTTGGGGAAGAGCCTGGAACATACTTGCATAAAAAAATCGAACGGCATTCCGGAAAAGTAATAAAGACTGAAGGGCAGTGTTTATGGATCTTATATAAAAGTGTTACAACGGCCGCACTAACGGCAATTGAAATTCAAAAAGACTTGGGAAAACAGAAGGAAATTCTGATCAGAACAGCTATTTCTTTTGGCGATATTATTCATGAAAATGGCGATATTCATGGAGATGCAGTGAACCTAGTATCAAGTATTTGTTTAATTACACCTTTCGGTGAAAATTATCTTTCGAAGACCGCTGCTTTGGTTGCCAATAAAGCTGAATTGAGAATTGATTTTCTTGGTGCATTTGGTCTGGATGGACTAAACCACAGAGAGAATATCTATAGTTTAAATACCGCTTCTGAAACTTTAGTCATTAAGGATCAGGTTATTATCAACACTTGGCTTGTAGGTTATGATGAAATAATGATGGCATCACTTGATGAGATCAAATCGTTCTTGAAAGAACACGAATCCAATTCAAAGAGTGTATGCACAACATATGGTGGGACTTTACACATAACTCTTTTCTCCAATAACATCATTACTTTTAAGGACTCTTACTCCGCCTTATCTGGTATTAAAGTATGGGTAAACAGATGGACTAAATTTTTAAAGGAAAATAATTTAGATAATCACATTTATATTGGGGTTCAAAAGGGAGGATTTCGAAAATTTCGATCCACTGTTTATAGAATGTCTGAAATGTTTTTTACTACAATTGCTAGGAATCTAAATTCCGACCGAAGTGCTGTTGTAGTCACCAAGGAAATCTTTGACGAGGTTAAGGAAACTGATCTTGTCTCAAGTCTTAATGAATTCGATCCTTTCACTTTGGGTGAAAACGAAGATGAAAAAGACCGACTGAGAAGAATGCTTACAAAAAGCGGATACTTCATTAATAGCAAAAAAGCTTATGAATTTAAAGTATAGACCTAAGCGAAGAGGGCGGTTTTGAGGGTGGTGGGGTAGGGAGTTTTAAGAAACTTACTGCCCCAAGTTGTACAGAGCCTGCACTTCTCCGGCGGTTAATGCACGGTCGTAGATGCGAAGGTCGTCGAGCAAAGCGTGTAAATACTC
>JABGWZ010000008.1 GCA_018675995.1 Opitutia bacterium
ACATACCCAGCAGATTTCATTTATCAAAATCTTCTCGTTAATACGAATTTGATTCATTCCGCTTGGAAATATGGAGTAAATAGATTCTTGAATTTAGGAAGTTCTTGTATTTATCCACGTGCTTGCCAACAACCAATCAAAGAAGAATACTTGTTAACTGGGTCGCTTGAAAAAACCAATGAAGCTTATGCATTGGCAAAAATTGCGGGTTTGGAAATGACCCGTCATTATCGAAACCAGTATGATGTACTTTTCCATAGTGGTATGCCGACAAACCTTTATGGACCGGGTGATAATTACCACTCCGAGAACTCCCATGTTCTCCCTGCCATGATTCGCCGGTTTCACGAGGCAAAAGAAGCAAATGCGGATGAAGTAGTGATTTGGGGTACAGGAAAACCGAGGCGCGAACTCATGCATGTGGATGATTTAGCGAGTGGAGTACTTTTTATTCTTGGACTCGAACAACCACCTGATTGGGTAAATCTAGGTACTGGAATAGATCATTCAATTCTTGAAATTGCCGAATTAGTTAAGCAAGTAACTGGATTTCAGGGACAGATAGTTAACGATTTGACCAAACAGGACGGTATGCCTGTTAAAAGATTGGATGTTACTTTAGTTAATTCTCTTGGATGGAGGGCTAGTATTCCTTTTGAAACAGGATTGCAATCAGCATACGAAGATTTTCTACAAGCCTTAAAGAATGGTACTGCCCGCTTATAAAACAGAGTCGGTATTTTAAATACCTTTAAATGTAAGTATTATTCGAATTGTTTGCGGAAATTTTTGAATTCATCTGATATTTCCCTTAACTGGTAGCGTAGAGTTTCTACTTCGTCTTTCAATTCGGTGAATTCCTTAGTCATTTCTTCAACTTGATCAATCCGTTTGTCTGGTCCGGGTACATAAACAGAAATTCCGTCATTTAATTCTTCGACAACAGGTTTTGGAGCTAATTTGTGATACCATCTCTTTTCCTTTTGTCCTGGAGCCGGGTCCATAATGCCAACCATAGATGGTGCTCGATCCATTAATTCCTGTAGTGTTTCTTCAATATCAGCAATTCCATCAAATGAGAACATTCGGCTAGCCCGGTTATTGAGTTCGCCGGTAGTTTGTGGTCCACGATTTAGGAGTTCTGCGAGAAGTGCTCGTTCTGCTTTGATTAAATCAAGTTCTTTCTCTGCATTATGTTGAAACTTTGGAACTCTCGAACCAACAAGGTCGACTCGATGGACTAGTCTTTTGATACGAAGTTCTTCAATGACATGCTTCACCTCGTCTTCATCCAAATCTGTTCTTGGTAATCGGTTGTTCTTTTGATTACAGGCATTAACCAAGCCATTCAGGCTCATCGGGTAGTATTCTGGAGTGGTAAGTTCTTTTTCGATAAGTGAACCCAAAACCCTAGTCTCCTCAAAACTTAGCTCTGCTAGTTTTTCAACTTCCGAATCATCCATAACAGGCTAAGATTAGAAAGAGTTTGGAATGTAAATGAAAACTGTCTGAACCTAAAAGGAGCTTACTCTGAAACTACATTAACCAAGCGATGTGGTTTATCGAATTGTACTTTACCAGGAGTTAATGCAAAAAGTGTAAAATCTCGTCCCAGCCCAACATTTTTTCCCGGGTGGTATTTTGTACCGCGTTGCCTAAGAATAATATTACCGGCTAAAACAGCTTCACCACCAAATTTTTTTACCCCGAGACGTTTACTATTGCTGTCTCTACCGTTTCTTGAAGTTCCTTGTCCTTTTTTATGTGCCATATTAAAAGTCTCCTGTTTATTACTTTACCTCAATAGATTCAATTTCAATTACTGAAATGTGTTGGCGATGCCCTTTTCTTCTCTTGTATCCTTGTCTTCTCTTCTTCTTGAAAATGATAATTTTCTTATCTTTTTTATTCTCAAGAATTTTTGCTTTTACTGTGGCACCCTCAACGGTGGGGGCACCAAAGGTTGCTTTACCGTCGTCTACGAGCATTAAAACTTGATCAATGGTAACTAGATCACCTTCGTTTTTGTCAGGATAGCGATTAACAAAAAGTTTGTCGCCTTGTTGAACAGTGAATTGACTGCCTTGTGTTTGGATAGTGGCTTTCATAGTAGAAAATCAAACATTAAACCAAGTAAGTATAGAATTTGCAAGTGCCATCTTAGCTTTCCTTAATTCTTAATCTGTGCTTAGTATAAATAATAATTCGATGGATTATGAGAATGAACAGGTTGATGAAAACACGGTGCTGTCTTATTTTGAGAATAAATCAGTGCTGGATCATTATGAAGAGGCAGCTAGAAAAGTAGGACTTTGGGCTTCAGAGGAAATAGTTTTTCGGCATTGTTTTCCAAAATATTCGACTAAATTATTGGAGTTGGGTTGTGGAGTGGGGAGAATCAGTTTTTCTTTATGGATGCTAGGGTATCATAATTTGACTGCATCTGATGTATCCAAAAAAATGGTAATTCGTGCATCAAAAATTCAAATGGAAAGGCGAAGCACGATTAACTTTATAAAAGAGGATGCTACAAAATTATCTTTTCCATCAAATGTGTATGATGGAGTGATTTTTGGTTTTAATGGACTTATGCAAATACCGCACCGTGAAAACAGAAAAAAAGCAATGAATGAATGTTTTCGTGTTTTACGACCTGGGGGGTGCTTTGTTTTTACCTCCCATGATCGTGGGATTCCAAAATGGAAGAAGTTTTGGGTGAACGAGCGAAAAAAATGGCGAATTGGGTTGCAGGATAAAGCTCTTATCGAATTTGGTGACCGCTATGGAGAAACACCAACGGGGAGATTATTTATTCATGTGCCTGATCGATCTGATATACAAAAAGATTTACGAGATACGGGTTTTTTATTGGAACGTGATGTTATGCGGTCAAAAGTTTCTGATGAGAGTAAGTTGGTGAAGGATTTTTCTGATGAATGTAGATTTTGGGTTGCCCGTAAACCTGAATCAAGCGGCTAATCTTCTTTTAAGCACTCAGTATCCAAATCCATCTTTGCCACATGGGTTGCAGGACCAGTCATTTGAACATTAAATTGGTTGTCTATGATGAGATCAATTTCTCCACCGGGCATTTCAACTGTTATTTTTTCATCACAAGCACCCATTTTCCGAGCCACCGCTCCAGCGGCTGAACTGCTGCTGCCCGAAGCAAGTGTGTATCCTGCACCACGTTCCCAAATTTCGATTTTGATCCTGTTGCGATCGAGAATTTCGAGGAATTGTACATTTGTTCGATTCGGAAAATTAGGATGGCTCTCAAGTACTGGACCAAGTTCTAATGCCATATCTTTGTTTACCTGATTAACCGGAATTACGCAATGGGGGTTACCAATAGTAGCCGCATAATACTTTAAATTCTGTCCGTTTACTTCAATTGATTCATCGCAAATTTCTCTGACACCGCCAGTTATTTTGACAGGAATCACATCGCTTTGAAAGCTGACTTTTCCCATCTCCACAGTGATAGTTGTTTTATCAGCTGACACTTGGCAACTGACAACTCCTCCCAATGTCTCAATTTGGAACGGGTCGGTTGAAACTTTTTCAATATCCCTTAGGTAACGGGCGAAGATTCGGAGTCCGTTGCCACTTTTTTCTGCTTCACTGCCGTCAGGATTGAGAATTTGAAGTTTGAAATGAGCTTTGTCAGATGAAGATGGGCCCACAAGAATACCGTCTGATCCAAGTCCAAAGTTTCGATGGCATATTCGGATAATTTCCTTTTCTGAAAATGTGATATGTTCCTCATTCGGATCATAAACAAGATAGTCATTTCCAAGAGCGTGGTATTTTTCAAATTTCATTTTTTACATCAGGGTTTTGGAGTTTGTTCGACTTGATTCTTTGAATTACCCATTTGATGATTATTTCATCCTCATTACCCGCTTTTTTGACAATTCGTAAGAATTCTGCGGGATGAATATCGCTTTTTTGAAAAAATGCCCGATCTCCTCCACAGCAAAACATAGTTTCTGAGGGAAGTTCGCCACGAAGTTTTGCCCTTGCTTTAGGAATAATCCTTGGAAGCCAGCTAATTCCTTCAATTTCTTCATACTTCCCAGGTAAATCTTTTGAATCCAGCTTTTTTTGCGAATGAATTCCTTTCTGTTCTTCAACAAAGAAATCCTTTCTAATGTCATGGATTAGAACAAAAGTGGCCAAGTCAGGGGTTCCTTCGCATATCCAATCTTCAACATAATCAAAGATATCCATTTTATTTAATCCGATACTGTAAAGAAATGGGAGATCATCGGTAATAGGAAAACTTTCTGCTTCGGTATGTCCCGCCTTGTAAAGTTCAACCCCTTTTTCCCAAATTCGTACTAATTCTTTCTGGTAATTAAAATTCATTAGGAAAGTGTTTCAGAAAACTTCCGCGAATGTGTCAATCAAGGACTTTAAGCGAGACGAAAATCAAGTTGTTTATCAGATGTAAAAACCTTGTCGATACAGACCTTAATTTCCTGCCCAAGCTTGAGTTTTAGCTTCGGGTTTTTTGCTACCAAAGCAGTTCCGTTCGAATTCATCCGGTATCCATGTTCTCGGGGAAGGGTGCGAATCGGAACAAATCCACGGGCAAGGGTGTCCACAAGTTCTACGAAAAATCCCCGCCTGGAAACCTCTGTTATGACGGCACGGTGCGGAACCGATGGTTTTTTGCCGATATCTCTTTTGTAGTACAGGAGGAGTTTGTCTTTAACCGATTCTCTTTCTGCATCTACACTGTTCCGTTCGGTTTTTGAAAGGTGTTTTGCGGTATTTTCAAGTTTACCAAAGTCTGTTTTTGTTAGTTTGTTTTGGCGAATCATATCTTCTATTACCCGATGAACAACAAGGTCAGCATAGCGACGAATTGGAGAGGTGAAGTGCAGGTAATCTTGTTTCGCTAGCCCATAGTGCCCATCAGGAGTGCTTCGATAGCAAGCCTGTTTCAAACTCCTTAAAAATTTGATTCTGAGTACTTGTGAGATGGGGTGCTTATTTACCGCGGTAAGCATCTTGGTAACTTCTTTTCTTCCAGTCAGTTCACCGCATGAAATACCGAATAATTTAAGAAATTCTCTTAATTCCTCCAAGTTTTCCGGATCCGGATCCGGGTGGACGCGAAAAATACCGGGTCGTTTTTTCTTTCTTATTTCTTTAGCTACTGTTTCATTGGCAAGTAGCATAAATTCTTCGATCATATGATGGCTTTCATCACTTTCAGACTGTAAAATTTGTTCGGGATCGCCTTTTTTATCGACTAAGATTTTCACCTCCGATGATTCCAGGTCCAATGCACCCTTGTACATTCTGTCTTTTCTGAGAACTGCTGCAATTGAGGCAATCTTACGAATGCTCTTCTGCAGGTTATTAAGAAGAGTGTCATCTAGTTGGTCGAGTGGCTTACCCGGATTCCCTGAATAACGACTGGGAGGTGGCTTTGCGGAACGAATTTTTGATATATCGTTTTCTTTTAGAAAAAGTCCCGCCTGTTCGTATGTGAGTCTTTTATCGCTAAAGATTACTGATTCAGAAATCTTTGAATTTCGTAGTTCACCTTTTTCTGAAAAAGTAAAAAATACCGACTTTACCAATCTGTCCTCTCCTTCAACCAAACTACAAATTCCGTTTGATAGGCGATGAGGTAGCATTGGCACGACTTCACCAACTAAATAAGTTGAGTTTCCCCTCTTATTTGCCTCCCTGTCGAGAGCAGATCCTGTTTTTACATAATGAGAAACATCAGCAATATGGACTCCAATTTCGCATTCCCCGTTTTGTTGCTCCCTAATGGAAAGAGCATCATCAAAATCTCTAGCGTCTAGGGGGTCAATGGTCAGAGTGAAAATTTTCCTTATATCTTTCCTTCCAATAATATCTTGTGCCGAAACTTTTTCGGGAGAATTTTGAGATTCTAGATTAACTTTTTCTGGGAAATTTGCATTGAGTCCGTATTTAGCAAGGATTCCTTTATGATCAGTGAGCGGATCATCACTGGGTCCAAGAACGCGAAGAACCTTGCACATTGGGATACGTGCAGGTGGATCCCATCTTACAAATTGTGCCAATACTTTATCATACTCCGTTGCATTGCGCTGATCACCCAAAATTTTAAATGGCACAAAAAGCCTCGAATTTTCAGCTTCAATCAACCAACGCCCCAAGTCCTTTTTTAGATAACCTAGGAATTCAGTGGTTCCACGTTTGATTATTTTTCGAACTTCGAATCTTGTTTTACTTGGCCGCTTACCCTGTTTTCTTCGATCAAATTTCTTTTTCTTGGGAGGAAGGCTGACTAGTTCAACTGTATCACCATGCAATGCTGTCCCAGATGAACCCTTGGCTAGTGAGATCGGTTCATCTCTGTCATCCACAAAGACTTTTGCCCGTCCTTGCTTCCCAAAAAATAAAACTCCGTGGACTTTAATTTTGCCCACAGAGTTTTAACTTAAAGTATTTCGAAGAATAAAGTGTAAAACTAATTTTAGTCCTTGGTCATTTCCCACCCGACGGGTAGGGCAGCAGCAACATCATTGGTGGATTCAGATTTTTTATCAGCTCCGTCTTCTTTATTAATAGCTCCAATGAAAACTCCCTTTTCATCCTGGCCCTTAGTATCATCGTACCATCTGATGGTGCCATCGCTAAAGAGAACATGTCCACCTTCACCTGCCCATGGCGAGTCAACGGACCAATTATCTGAGCCTGCTTCTAATCCACGGGTCCAGATTATCGGGTAAGCGCCACTTTTAAGGTTTCGGTTAAACTTTCTGCTTTCAGCATCATCACCGGGAATAGCAACAGTATAACCAATCGCATCCTGAACTCCATCTAGTTCTCCGTATTCACCAGGAATTTGTGATGGAATACCATCGCTGCTTTCGTCGTCTAATAAGTCTCTGACTTTTTCATCATCGGGTAAGAACCAAAGTTCTGGACGGGTATCATTTGTTTTCTTCCTGTACCAGATTGCAAAGTCAGCCGAACTTTTAACATCATCGCTCATTGGAAAGGAAAACTGGCTGTTGGTGACGAGTGATTCGTAAATGGTTTTTAAGTTCTTTTGAGCAGCTGTTCTGCCTGCTGTTCCAAATACATCTCCAAATCCAACAAATGCAATGCCCGCAAGAATACCAATAATTGTTATGACTACGAGGAGTTCGATTAAAGTAAAACCTTTTCTCTTGGAATGCTTTTTATTCATAAATGTCTGATTTTGGATTAAAAAATAGGATTGAACCTAATATGGTAAAGGAAATTGCTCGCAAAGATCAAGTGCCTTATTTTTTGCTTCAGAAATGTTTTCTTCATTCTGGTGATCATTTA
>JABGWZ010000272.1 GCA_018675995.1 Opitutia bacterium
ATAACCCACAAAATGACTTTTGGATAAACTCACCATAACATTCTCAAGGGCTTTCTAATCATATACTAACGCTAGCCAAAAGAAAGGAATGAACAAAAAGCATACACTACCTAACGATAGAAAAAGGACACGATTGAAATTTGGCACGGTGTAAATTATCTTATAGTTAGTCTAGCTTGGCAAGGATATCCGATGAAAAAAGGGATAGCTAAACACAAAGTATTAAGGAATGATTTACTCTAAGTTGACCTATATTATATTCTTATTGATAGAGTTACTATTTTAAAAAGGATAGGATATTTAAATCGTCAAAATGAATTGCATTTCCTGCATAAGGAAAACCCCAAAGAACACATTTCCCACCCTTGAATAAGAATTGATCTTCATGTTCAATGACCCAATCTTTAGGTTCTTCATTTCCTTTTTGCCAAACTTTTAAACGGATTAAGTTTTGACCCTGAATTTGAGGAATAACTTGGAAGCGAATTTTCCACCAAGTGTTACTTTCCCATGAAATAATTTTTTCAACGAGTAATATTTCATCTCGAAATAAAAGTATTTTTCGAGCAGATGCATTCCAGCGGAAACGATAACCACGCATTCCTCCTATTCCGCCTGCAATAGCTGGATACCTTCGGCCTTGTTTTGTGGAGTGAAAAGAAAACTGCAACTCCATAGCTTTCTCCTTAATCCGAGAACCAAATAAAAAACCGAAGTCCCCTACTGGACTACCTGCTAGTTCCAATATTTTATTGCCCTCATTTCTTCGAACTAAAAATTTTCCATCCAGGATAAACAAGTTTTCCGGTTCCTCACCGATCGATAAATTTGTAAAATTTTCGCTCCACTCAACAATCCAAGAGCCTTTTCCTTTCGACTTCTCAAATTCAGGATATTGAATCCCGAAAAGATTAGAACTAATTAGTGTAATTAATGATATAAAAATAAATCCTTCTTTCATAATTAATTTAATTTTTACCTTACTCATCCTGTAAATGTACAATCTGGCTTTTCCTTAAAATCATGTTCACCGAAAATTTAGTCCATAAAAAGCATAAAAGGACTAAACTTAGGAAGAAATAAATGAAACCCGCCCCGGGCAACTCCCCCACTCGACCAAAAATCGCTGGAGCAACCCCAAGAATAGCAGAGATCGCACCAACCCCAAGTCCCCATAATGCGAGGGTGAAATGTTCTGAAAATGCAAGACTTCGTAAATGACTAAGGCGATAACCTAATGCTTCCATTACACCAAATTCCTTACTTCTTTCCATTAGGTTCCTTGCAACTACTACCGCTAAACCGACTGTGCCCAGCAACATACCAAGCCCTCCAAGACCTTGGAAAATTGAAAGGTAGGTGTTTTCTACTTTCTGGAGTTCGGATAATCGTTCAATAGATTTTTGCAATTCGAAACCATAGTTTGAAAATTTTTCTTCTAAATATTTCTTTATCGTTTCGGTCTCATCCAAAGGTGCACTCAGTAAAAAACTTCTGTACCCGCCTTGCTGGGGAAACTTCTTTACGAATTGCTCTTCGGAAATGTAAAGAGCTCCTTGTAAAATAGAACCTTTAACCGCCGCAACTAATTGAACAGAAAAAGACTTTCCTTCCCCATCGAGGAACTCAATCTCATCGCCAATTCCTTTTTGTAAAGCCCACATCATGGTGTTTTGGTCTACCACCGCAGGTATTTTCCCATCGGGTAGCTGCTCTTTTAATAATGCCCAATCTCCATTCGCAAAAGAAAATCGACCGAGCATTTCATCTGGATTTAAACCATAAATTATAGGTCGGACTGCTTTGTTAAGATTTAAGCAACTTGCATCATCCCCTGCTCGTAACCGTAAGGGAACCACTTGTGTCTTGGATAATAAACTCTCATTCAAATCGTATAATATTCGCCCCTCCTCACCATTCAGGTCATCATAAATAGGTAATGCCGATTCGCCAACTAGTGCAAATCCACCCGTGCCAGAATCAAGATTGGCAGAATCAGAAGGTGATCCTTTTCGAAATGCACCCGTGCTCACCACTAAAAAAGTGCCTGCTGCCATTGAAGCCACGGTGGCTAAGCTCCTACCACCCCTTCGGCCCATGTTTCTACTCGATAAACCTTTAGCATCAATTAACTCAGTTTTCTTGTTTGAATTTTTGGCCAAGTGAAAACGGAAATAAAAAACTCCTGAAATTAAAAGTAGTGCGCCCGCTCCAAAAAAACCTTCCGACGCACCAGGTGCAGAAAAATCTGTAG
>JABGWZ010000199.1 GCA_018675995.1 Opitutia bacterium
GTCTTATTTACAAAATCCAAATTGAAAAAAGTGAGGAAAGGGGCAGGATTGCTTTTATAGACCTTACGCTTACTGCTCCCGGATGCGGAATGGGTCCAGTAATCGCAGAAGATGTTAAAGGAAAGGCTTTAGAACTTCCAGGGATCGATGATGCAGAAGTTGAAATCGTATGGGACCCGCCATGGAATCAGGATATGATGTCCGAAGAAGGTAAAATGGAATTAGGTTTAATTTAGCTTCTTTTCTTTTTGCCTTGTTTCCATTCTCCCCTAACCTCTTCAGCATTAATTAATGAGCCCATTTACGGAAAAGAAAAGAGTTGCGATCGGATCTGACCACGCAGGATATATATACAAAGAAGCAATCAAAAAATTCCTTCAAACTAAAGGTTTCGAAACTAAAGATTTTGGGACTTTTTCTGAGGATTCTGTCGATTATCCATTATTTATTCGTCCCACAGCACAAGCGGTTTCAGACGGGCTGTGTGACTATGGAATCGTTTTAGGTGGGAGCGGAAATGGTGAAGCCATGGTTGCAAACAAGGTTAAGGGAATCAGGTGTGCTTTGTGTTGGTCAGAGGATACTGCCCGACTTGCAAAAGAACATAACGATGCAAATGTAATTTCAATCGGGGAAAGACAGATATCAGAAGATTTGGCATTAAAGATCGTAGATATTTGGCTCAACTCTACTTTTGAAGGTGGAAGACATACCAAAAGAATAAAGATGCTAGACTCAAACAATCAAATTTAACTAAAAATTCCAAATGACCAAAGAAAAAGATAAGAAACGAGATTCAGTATCCGAAGCTATACAGGGAAGATTCCTTGACGAAAGGAAGATTTTCTTGTGGGGAGAAGTAAGTGACCGTTCAGCCCGTGACTTAACGGAAAAATTACTTTTCCTAGAAGCTGAAAACCCAGGAAAGGAAATTACTTTTTATATTAATTCTCCGGGAGGTTCAATTACAGCTGGAATGGCTATATATGACACCATGCAACTAATTAGCTCCCCTATAGCCGTTGTCGTGACTGGAATGGCAGCTAGCATGGGATCCATACTTCTTTGCGGAGCAACCAAGGGTAAACGATTCCTATACCCTCATTCAAGGGTTTTAATTCATCAGCCCTTAATCACAGGGCGAATGGTTGCTGCCGCGGTGGACATAAATATACAAGCTCAGGAAATGGAAAAACTTCGCGAAGAATTAAACGGAATACTGGCAAAAACTTCCGGGCAACCTCTAGATAAAATTCAAGAAGACACTGACAGGGACTTTTACCTCAATGCAGAAGAAGCTATCGAATATGGGCTCGCAGATAAGATTGTCGATAAAATTTAATTCTTAGTTTTCCCCATTGCTGAAAGAGGAAGTTCATTTACCAAATACCAAATCTTTGGCACTTGATAATTCTTGAGATGCTGCTTTGCAAAGCTCTGAATTATTTTTAAGTCGGCTATTTTCGGTGTTCCATGGAAAATTATACATTCTCCCCACTCTTCATCTTTTCGATGCGATATTAAACATGAATCAATGTGCTCACATTTCGACATTATTTTTTCAATTTCATCCATATTTATTTTCTCTCCACCAGAAATTATCACCCTGTCAGCTCGCCCATCGATCTGCCAATTATCTTTATTGTCTTGTCGACCATAGTCAGGGGTAAGTAACCACGAGTCATTTGGGTCATTTTCTGCGAAAGTATTTAACGCCATACTCTTGGACTTTACTAAAATCCTAGAATTGTCATGACCAACTTTTAGTTTTGTATGACTAAGAGCTTTACCCACCCCATTTTCCCCATTAAGAAAGTTACTGTTGTTCAATATGGTGACCATTCCGCATGTTTCTGACATTCCATAAGTCGGATAAACTGGAAGTTCCTCTTTCCTACATTGATAAACAAGACTTTCAGTTAAAGCTGCTCCACCCAAAAAAATCCCTCTAAACCGACGAAGGTTATCCAAAGACACCTCATTTCTTACTAATCGAAATAACTGAGTTGGAACTAAAGATAACCATTTACCGTTAGCGTGATCTCCGATCTCAGAAAAAAGATTACGATAATCAAGAAAGAAGACTTTGCCACCAGTTCTACCTGCCCTCATAACCTGCATCATTCCTCCCACATGATTTAAAGGTAAACAACACCAAGATGAAAGATATTCTACTTCGAGAAAATCCGTTAGTCCATCTACAGCAAATTGCATTGAAGTATGATTATGTTGGACCCATTTTTTTCTTCCGGATGTTCCACCACTTTGAAAGTACAGAAAAGGACCAGTTTCTAAGGAATTAGATTCCGTTTTATATATAGTTTGATTCTCACCAATCCAGACACTCTGATTATTTTGATATAAGGTAAGAATTTTGATAGCGAATTTAAGAAATTCACTTTGTCTGTCATTTTGATCATCAATCCAATCAAATTTAATGGGTGGAATTCCTAAACTCATAAATTCGCCCATAATCTATCCAACATACTTGAAGTTACCGAGAAAGGACGCAAAGGATTTTGATGGTGATTGGGAAATTCGATACTTGAATTACGAAACAAATTCCGATCTAAACCTGCATCCACTCCCGAATATGAAGCACAACGACAAACGCACTCATATCCAAATGGACTCTCAAAAGAAGTTGATACTACTGAACGATTAGAGTTTTCTTTTAGGAATCGGATCGTTTCTTTCCAATCGCTAAGCAGATAAGGCTTTAATACGAAAAAGCCCGTCCAATTTTGTTCTTCAAAATAAGATAAGTCATTTTTCCATACTAGACTTTCATCCAAAGCCAAAGGAATATCAATTTTTTCCTGAACCAAAAATAGTTCCTCTAATTTATCTCGTGGAAAAGGTTGTTCTATAAATTGAATTTGGGGTTCGTCCTTAAATGATTCATTCCATGTTAGTAATTCCTTCATACTTAATGACTCATTCGCATCCAACCTAAGTTTTGAGCCAAGAGATGAATTTTCAAGAAAACGCTTCACCTCTTCAATTTCTTCTTCTACCCTCCTTATTCCTATTTTCTTTTTAAAAGACTTAGAG
This sequence comes from Opitutia bacterium, assembly GCA_018675995.1. GTDB lineage: Bacteria > Verrucomicrobiota > Verrucomicrobiia > Opitutales > Seribacteraceae > Seribacter. The sequence goes on from JABGWZ010000199.1 coordinate 3,055, forward strand.
ATCGCTGAGGGAGTAGAATTAAAGTTCGAGATTTCTGCGATTAAAACAGGATTACAGTTAACAATTTCTATCTCTTCCTTCCAAAGTTCGCATTCAAGTGAACCCATGGCGGAAACAACGAGTTCATTATTAAAAAAATCTTCTCCACTTACCCAACTCCGAACAATTGGCATGACATCGTTAATTTCGTAGGAATAAAAGAACGGAGTTAAAGAAATCTCCCCAAAAGAAACCTGACCATTTTCACTCTGTTTGCGCAAAAGAATACTTTCTTTCTCAGCCCAAACTCCATGTGCAGTATGTAAAGGTGAGGAAAACTTATGCTTGTAAACTCGAAACTGACGGGTTTCCTTCATTAAATAAACTTGAGACAATAGTATCTTTCGATCATATACATTGTTTAGATGCAATTTCTTATAAGCCAACTATGGATAACGATTTTTATTTAAAAGCAGACGACTTCTTTCTGAGAAATTGCCCGAACGGATTGACTTTTGACGATTTGTCTTTAGCGACATGCTATTCTGAAGTTTTACCTAGGGATGTAAACCTCGAAACTCAGTTATCTGATTCAATGAAACTTTCCCTCCCGATACTTTCATCGGATATGGATACTGTCACTGAATCAAATATGGCAATTGCTATGGCTCTTTGTGGTGGGATTGGGCTTATTCATTACAATATGCCACCTCGTGCACAAGTAAAACAAATAGCTAGGGTAAAGTATCATGTTCACGGTTTAATTCAAGACCCAATTACTATAACCGCCGATAAATTAGTTGGGGATGTCCTCGAACTAATTAAACAAAAAAGTTTTCAGTTCCGTACCTTTCCTATTGTTGATGAAAAAGAAAAACTACTTGGACTCTTACCTGGACGAGTCGTCAAAGAAAGGTATCGCAGTAGAAAAGTAACCGATGGAATGCTTACTAGAAAAGAAGTGTATACCATTTGTGAAAACGAGGTTGGAATGGATCCAATTGCAACTGCAGACCAATTCTTCAGTAAACACATGGGCATACACAAGCTCCTAGTTGTTGATAATAAAGATCGGTTGAGGGGATTATATACGCTCAGCGATATTGAGCGAATTATTGGAGAAAACAGAGACCATTTAAAACCTGCCCGTGATTCTAAATTTAGGTTACTTTGTGGGGCAGCCATTTCAACTCCAAGAAAAAAAGACAATACAATTGATAAAAATGCTCTCTTAGAGCATGTGGGCGAGATGGTTGAACAAGGATTAGATGCAGTTGCTGTATCCACCGCTCATGGACATACTAAAGGAGTCGGTGAAACAACTAATCTCATTCGAAGATCTTTCCCATCGTTAACAATTATTGCTGGTAATGTAACAACAGGAAATGGCGTTGAATTCCTCGCGGATGCCGGTGCAAATGCTATAAAAGTTGGTCAAGGCCCCGGTTCTATCTGTACCACTCGAGTAGTTGCAGGTGTTGGCATCCCACAAATGACTGCACTCTATACCGCATCACAAGGAGCCAAGAAAAAAGGCGTCTCTATCATTGCAGATGGGGGAATTTCGAAATCAGGTGACATTGTGAAGGCACTTACTTTATCTGAAGCGGTAATATGCGGAGGATTACTTGCAGGATGTAGAGAAGCCCCAGGTAGAATTGTAGAAATTGAAGGCAAATACTATAAACAATACAGGGGGATGGGTAGCCTAGAAGCAATGAAGGAAGGATCTGCCTCTAGATACGGTCACAAAAAAGAAGATCTTTCTGCTAAAAGTACGGCGGAGGGTATAGAGGCACTCAAAGAAGTTGCCGGATCGGTAAAGGAAACAATTGAAACCTTAGTCGGTGGACTACATTCCGGCTTAGGTTACCTAGGTGCTAAAAACCTTAAGGAGCTTAAAGATAAGTCAAGGTACATAAAGGTCAGTGCTGCCGGCCAAAGAGAGTCAGGCACCCACGATGTGATAGAAGTCAAGAGTAGTGACTTCACCAGATCTTAAATTTTAATCCAATTACAATCCTATGAATTCATTGATTGATTCAGAACAAAACATCTACTCCGTTATTGGGATAAGTATGGGAGACGAGGGAAAAGGTCGAGTAGTTCATGAAATTCTAGAGCAAACTCAAAAGACAACCGGCAATGCTCCATTTGGAGTAATTAAAGTCAACGGAGGTGCTAATGCCGGACACACTGCTGCAGGTTTGAAGCTCAACTTACTTCCATCGGGTGTTGGTAATCCTGATGTCGAAAAACTAATTATAGGCAGCGGAGTAGTGGCAGATCCAAGAAAATTTTTATGGGAATCCAAACCGCTTGAGTCCCGAGGCATATCTGTACTTAAAAGATTACTTATCGATGAAAAAGCACAAATCAGCGATCTCACTCACAGGCTTCTAGATTTAGCTTGGGAACATTACCGAGTTAAAGAACTTGGATTAGAAAATCGAGGCTCTACTGGGCGCGGTATCAGTCCTGCGTACTGTGACGAAACTGGTCATTGGCAAATCTTCTATCAATCCTTCAAGGAAGACAGAAGGCTTTTCAGCAAATACTTAAAGGGTAGAGTGAGTCGTGCAATGGATACAATTCGCTTCGTCTGCAAAATAAATGAAGAATGTTGGAATGAATTCTTTACTACTCTCTCTGTAGCAGAAGTAAATGCAAATTCAGCATCAATTAAAGATCAAATTTTTGATGAGAGCGAATTTGAGTTTTCCAAATTTAAAGGTGATGACCCCTTTACTCTTAATTTCGATTACCTAGAGCATGTATATTGGGAAGCTGGACAAAAATTAATTCATGCCATCGGAGATATCAGAAGTGAAATTATTAATAGTTGCAAAAGATCTAAAACAATTGTGGCAGAATTTGGGCAAGCTTATTGGCTGGATAAACGACACGGGTTCACTCCAAATGTAACAGCTTCGCATACGACTACGCCTGAATTATTTACATCTGCTGGAATTCCCATCCAACCGGTCACAACCATTGGGTGCTGTAAAGCATATGACACAAAAGTCGGCACTCATCACTTTTTAACTAAAATTGATCATAAAACTGACCTGCTTGGTCAAAAACTTGCAAAACTAGAGTACGGAACTTCAACGGGCAGACAAAGAATGGTTGGATGGTTTGATGCGGTTGAAAAAGGAAGTAGCCTTAGATATTGTGGATTCGAAGAACTAGTTATCAATAAACTTGATGCTCTCACATTGGATGAAAACACAGAAGATTCTGATTTAAAAATATGCGTAGCTTACCGCTCCAGTGATGGAGAAATTATCAGAGATGTACCACGATCAGAATCATCCCACAGATCATTGACTCCTGTTTATGAATCACTTAAAGGGTGGCATAATGACATAAGTGGAATCAAATATTACAACCATTTGCCACCTGAAGCAAAAGCATACATATCGAAGATGGTAGGGAGCATGATTGAATGTGCCTATCCGGAAGGTTACGAACTTACAAAATTACCAAAAATCCGCTTTATTGGAGTTGGACCTGATCCAGGTCAAATCATTTCTGACATACCTAAAACATTAGATTTAATAAATAAGTGATTTCAAGACCACCTGCGTTAGAAAAATTTCGTACCAGAATTTCATGGAAGGACATTGATCAGAAAAGTTTGATGTCTTACCTGCAGATTTGCCTGATTGAAGAAACAGGTGTGAGTGTAGTTGACAACTTAAATAAAGATATAACTACAAAAGTTTGTGAAATTTCAAATCAAGGAATTGCTAATATTGTAGCTAGAGAAAACTTAATTGTTTGCGGAATCCCACTTATTGAAAAAATATTCGAAGCATTTTCAACCAAGGAAATTACTATAGTTTCTAATTTCAAAGATGGTGATGAAATAGAAAAAGGTACTATCATTGCATCTATTACAGGAAACCAAAAAGATATTTTATTAATCGAAAGAACGACACTAAACTTCATCCAGAAACTTTCTGGAATAGCAACTGAATCAAAATCATACTCAAATATCGTTGATAAGCATGGTGTAGGTTTACTTGATACTAGAAAAACCACACCGGGGCTGAGACTACTGGAAAAATATGCAACATCCTGTGGCGGAAGTTTTAACCACAGAATGGGGTTATTCGATCGTATTCTTATAAAGGATAACCATTTAGCTGCTAAGAACATAAAAGATGCAATTGCCTTCACAAATTTTTTAACAAATATCAAAGAAAACCTACAAAAGACTATTTTGGAGGTAGAAATCGATACAATTGATCTTCTAATTCCAGCGATCAATAGTGGAGTAGATGCGGTATTGCTTGATAATTTCTCGCCCCAGAAGGTAAAAGAAGCAGTAAATATAAATCAAGAAAGAGTGGTGCTTGAGGCAAGTGGAGGAATTAAAAAAGATTTATTGGAATCATACGCAGTGGCAAAGCCCCATTTCATTTCAACTGGATCACCAATTCATGCCAGTCGTTGGGTCGACATTGGGCTTGATTGGCAATAACCAATAATAAAAGTGCCAAAGTACCCGAAAGGAAAAAAGAAAGGATATGTCCTTAAAAAAAGGCATGATTTGAAATCTAAAGAAAATCCTAACAGCTATTTGCTAAGAATACTGTTAGATGCTTCACCATTTTATGTGTCGGGTAGTTCAATGGCAGATAAATTAAATGTTTCAAGAGTGGCAATATGGGCAAGAATATCCAAATTAAGAAAAATTGGATTTGATATCAAAGCATCTCAAAATAAAGGATACAGATTAGCTTCTGAACCAAAAGAATTTAATCACGAATTATTAATTGCCTGGCTAATCGGACTTAATAAAAACTGTAAAGTATTTACCTATAACTCGGTTGACAGTACTAATTCAGCTGCAGAAAGACTTTTGGCTTCAGGAGAATTAGGACCATTTGCTGTAGTTGCAGATAAACAAGACAATGGTAGAGGCAGGTTGGGCAAAAAATGGCATAGCCCCCCCAAGAATGGAAATCTGTACCTCTCAGTTGCATTTCGGCCTAATATTGATGCTATAAGATTAAGGATGTTTACTTTATGGCAGGGTATTTGTATCTGTAACTATCTTCAATCCTATACAAAAAATAATGAAATATTGCTAAAATGGCCCAATGACATTGTAATAAGAGGAAAAAAATTAGGTGGAATGCTAACCGAGGCTTCTATCGATTTCGAAAATATAAGATACTTAATTTTTGGATTTGGATTGAATATTAATTCCAAAATTACGAATTACCCTCAATCAATA
>JABGWZ010000007.1 GCA_018675995.1 Opitutia bacterium
GAAGCACTTGATGTGTCTTTTGCTCGAACTGATTTACAGATGCTGGCAAAATTAACCGGAGGGAAGTATATTTCGGTTGAAGAAATGAGAAATGACTGGAAACCGGCTTTTGCTGAAGATTTACCTTCCGTTAAAAAACGACATAGTCTGGCTAGCGTATGGGTTCTGTTTCTGTGTCTTTTTCTTGCAGCTGGAGGGGAGTGGCTGTTGAGGAGGCAGGTAGGTCTGCGATGAATTATATTCAATATTTTTTAATCTTTTCATTTTTGTCTATCGCTGTGCTTGGACAGAATGGACCTGCTCCTGTTATTATAGGCGAATCTAAACTTAATTCTGCTGCAATTACGGACGGGAATGTAACTTCTGCAATTCCTATTCCCCTGAAGCGTTCTAGCGAACAGGAAACCATTGCTCGGGCGGGTGAAAATTTAAGGAGTAGCGATGTGGGGAAACGAGTGGGTGCAGCCAAACTTTTAGGAAAGTATCGTAGTTCACTTTCATCGCATCTGCTAATCGGTGCATTGGATGATTCCAGTCCCTTGGTTAGAAGGGCGGTAATGGTTTCACTTGCTGAGCATGCTTCCTATGGTTTTGTTGTCTATGAGAGGCCATTGGTCGAGAAAATTTATTCCAAACTTGCTGATTCAGATGTTGAGGTCCGGCGTGAGGTTTCGACAATGATTCCCCGTTTAATATCCGGAATGATGAGAAGTGGAATGGAGATTGTTGAGATTAATGGAAGAAAGGTTTACCGATCCATTCCGGCCACAATGAGACCGGATTTGTTTCAAATTACCCAGAATGCCTTTCTTGATCAGGATGCTATTGTTCGGCAAAATATATTAAAATATTACTCTTATCTCCGCGTCCCTCTTACGGTTTCCACTTTAGAAAAGTTATTAATGGATCAAGATATTGGGGTACTTCTTGCTGCTTTGAGCCGAGTTACTTCCAATGCTTCACAGCCCAGTATTGTTAACCAGGTGAAGAAACTTTCGGTGCACAAGGAAAAAGGAATTCGCTTAAAAGTGGTTTCAGTTGCCCGTGATGCGAATCGATACAATCCGGGATACCGATCAATTTTAAGAGAGATGACAGGGGATTTAGACCACGAAGTTTTATCAATGGCAGCGGTCGAACTTGCCCGTTTTGGGGAACGGGTCCCTACCGAGGTGGTGGAGAAGATTAAAGTTTTTCTCCTTGGCGTGGATGGGATGACAACACAGGTTACCACGATTCTCTACGCAATATCTGCATTAGGAGTTGACGGTGTCGGGGTTTACCGCGCACTGACCGAGCATAGCAGTTCTCAGATGCGATCGATTTCCTGGCAAAGGTACATTATTTTAAGCGAAGGATGGAACGATAGTTCGCTTTGGATGCCTGGGTTGACAGACCGCGATAAAAAAGTCCGAAATGCAGTACTTAATTCTGTAAGAGGACGAACCGATAGTTTAAACGAAGGGGAACTCAGTAAGTTAGTTGAAAGTCAATATGCGGATGTGCGAATTTTTGCCGCACAATGTCTGTTGAATGCCAATATGGAAGCAGTTGGTTCGCTTGGTTTTGATTTACTCATCGATGAGGATACAATTGTTCGATCTACCACCATTAGAGCCCTATCTACCCGTAAGGTACCCGGTTGGATTATGGTACTGACTCGATCGCTTTTGGACAGTGATTATGTGATTCAACGGGCAGCAATGGATGGTTTGCTTGAAGATAGAGAAAAAGGTATTCCTGCACTTATCCAATATATTATAAAGAATCCCCAAACCCGCATATCCAATCTTGCATCAAACGAGCTTAGAAAAATAGGCGTTCAATTATGAAACTAATTCTTTTTCTTACTTTATTTTCCAATTTTTTTGTACTTGGACAAGATAACGATCTTCTCAAGGAGGGAAGTGTTCGCGTAGTTCAACTTATAAGACAGGAAAATAGCACCCGGCGATATCCGGACGCTTTGCCCAGTTTGCTTAAAATGCTTAATGAACAATCCACTGCCCGTTTTGATATTGACCCTCTCTTTATTGATAACCTTACCGACGAACGTTTACTTGAGAATCCGATTCTTTATGTGAATTGTGATGAACAGCCAAACCTCGAGTTTTCACTGGAAGAGAGAGACGCTCTGCGGCGCTATTTGGAATTAGGTGGATTTCTTTATCTTGACGCTGGAATTAAGGCGTCTTTTCTTGGTTCAGACCTTGGTCATAGTTATGCTGCCTGGGAAGAGCGGCCTGAAGTGAGAGAACTCTTTTCCCAAGTTTTTCCTGAAAAAACATTTATCCCTTTACCCCGAGATCATGATTTGTTCCGAACTTTTTTTCGCGGTTTACCTAAAAATGAGGATCTTAAAATTCAGGAAAATCAAAAGCGATTACCTGAAACTGTCCTCACATTTGTCGAGCGAGAAAAATGGCCACAGGCTACCTACTCTTTTGTGGGAATGAAAGTTAAAGGTCGATTGGCCTGCGTGGCATCTCCTATATGTGCCATGGGTTGGGGGAGAGACGAGTTTGGTGCATGGATTCCACCAATTTCATTCCGTATTCGTGAGTCGGCTGATGATTTTGATGAAAACCTCAAGTTGGCTTCTTTTTCTGGAGGTACCTATGAGGTAACCCGGGAGGACGGATTGAAGGACATAATTTATTCTGAAAGCGGACAGCGCCCACTATGGGTTCAGGAACCAAATGGAAATTGGAGAATATTTAAATATTATTCCGGAGAGGAAATAAGTAACTATGCTCATGCATTTTACTCCCGGTTGGGAATGAATGTTTTTCTTTATGCTTTGCTTAACTGAATTATCCTGAGAACATCCTTCGTTTTATGAGTGATCAAAAATTCCCCGATTTGCCAGACCCAACTGAACTGCCCCGTCGCCGACTTTTATCACCAACTGCCTACTGGTGGATGGGAGCCATTCTTCTAATCGGATTAACTATTGTTTGGCTGCCATCCCAATGTGCCACAAGCAACTTTTCTGAACTAGATAAAAAAAAGGATTCCATCGAAAACCTTCCTCAGGCAAATCAAAACACTGAGCTTGAATTCAGGAAAGATGGTTTGTGGTATAAGATTGGAGGTGAATCTGCTTATAGTGGTGCTGCTCTTGATTTTCATGAAAATGGTGCCATGAAATCGAGAACAAAAATTGTGGAAGGAAAGGCAATTGGCCTGATAGAAGAATGGGATGAAAATGGAACTATTCAGGGGATCAGGTTCAAGGATGAATTCCCCCAATGATTCGTTTTTGGCTTAGCTTATTATATTTTTCTTTAAGCCATTGTTTTCTGCTGGCTGAAAAAGTTCATTCAAATGAAAGAGAGTGGTCATCTTTATCTCGGAAATACACGAATTTAGAGCATGTTTCGACTTTAAGAATTAGCCAAAACCCGGAGGATGTAGCGGCATACTCTTCACGAGGTGATGCCAGAATGTTTTTGGGTCAATTTATCGGCGCCCGAGATGATTATGAAAAAATGATTGAGCTCGATCCAAAGTTGAATGTTTCCCACTGGCGGCTTGGTATCGCTTATTTTTATCTTTCTGATTTTACAAAAGCAGCCCGTCAGTTTGAGATTTATCACCAGTATGACGATGTGGATCGGGAAAACGGGATTTGGAAATTTATGTCCCAGTATATGGAAAAGGGCTTGGGCGTTGCTAGGCAAGGACTTCTACATTACAAAAAAGACGACCGTCCCCCATACCCATGGTTGTATGAGATGTTTGCGGGAAATTGTAAGCCGGTGGATGTGTTTCGTAGAATCAACGAAGCTAAATACCAGAAGTATTATGAAACAAGGGTTCTTTTTCACGCCCATTTATATGTCGGAATTTTTCTTGAGTTGACTGGAGATTCTCCAAAAGAAGCATTGGCTCATTTGCGCAAGGCTGCCGAAAATGAATACGGTCGTTCGACTGGAACATACATGTGGCAGATAGCCCGTTTGCATTATACCCGATTACTTAGTTTACCAAAGCCAGGGCATTAACTATTAGTTTCAGGTGTTATTTTTTCTTACCATTCCGTGAAATACTGATGCACATATAAGCAGCGGTGAGAAAAAGTTTGCTATCGGTACCATCCAAAGTGTAGCCCCTACTGCTCCATATAATGTGTAAGAGTTTTTTTGATAGTTAGTATTTTTTGGTAATCTTGTTTTGACAGTCACGCTGTATTCTTTCCCTAAAAGATATCCGTTTACCAAAATTTGCATTGCCATACCTACTGGTGGGAAAAACCACCCCAATAAAAAAAGAGGAGAGGCTAAGATATTGATTATGAAACTGAGTACGATCAGTCGAATAGCTATGATAATGGAAGTATGAATTTTAGGAGCTGGTCGAAGGGAAATCTCAGGGTAGTGCTTAGCTTGAATTGCATCGATGACTTGATCGATAAATATTCCCATATAAGCGGTGTGAATGGATCCAAAAAAAAGAAATCCAATCAAAAAAATAAAAACGCCTACAATAAACCTAAATGTGTTCTTCATCCAGGAACCTTCATCCAAAAAATCAAAATATGACAACAGGTGATCGAACAGCCAACCACAGGCAGACCATCCAATTATCATAATCCCCACAAAAGTTAGTATCGAAAGAATACTTGCCCATAGGACAGATTTCCAAAATGGACGATCGCTAAGTTGTCGAAATGCCAAAATATAATCTTTAAGCATATTAAATAAAATTGTGCTGGTGCATAGTGTTTAAGATAAAGTTAACAAGAAAGTATTTTCCTGTGGACAAAAAAGAAAGTTCTTTTCATAACATAATTAGGTGGAACGGATCAAAGGGAAATATGGCGGAACATAATTACACGGCAGATAGTATAAAGTCGCTCGATTGGAAGGAGCACATACGTCTCAGACCTGGGATGTATATAGGTAAGTTGGGTGATGGCTCATCCGAGGATGATGGTATTTATGTTCTTCTTAAAGAAGTTCTCGATAATTGTATCGATGAATTTGTTATGGGTTTTGGTAAGCAAATTGACATCGAATGTGATGGTCAAAATGTAGTGGTTCGAGATCACGGTCGGGGCATTCCATTGGAAAAGCTCCTCGATTGTTCGTCCAAAATTAACACTGGGGCCAAGTATGATTCCGAGGCTTTTAAAAAGTCCGTTGGGCTAAATGGGGTAGGGATCAAGGCGGTTAATGCTTTATCCTCTAAGTTTGATATTCAGTCCTTCCGTGAGGGAGAAACCAGAAGGATCGAATATTCCTGCGGAGAGCCGAAGGTTTTAGACAAAAAGAATAAAGTGACCAAGGAAGAGAATGGTACTCTTATTACTTTCACTCCGGATACGGAGATGTTTAAGAAATATCGTTATCGAAATGAATTTGTTGAGCGCATGATGCGCTACTACACTTACCTCAATAAGGGACTGACTATTCGATACAATGGAAAGCGTTTTCGTTCAAAAGATGGATTAAAGGATTTATTGGATGAGAACTTAGCTGAGGAACCGCTCTATCCTTTCATTCATTTAGAGGGAAATGATATTGAAGTCGCTTTTACTCATATTGAACAGTACGGAGAAGACTATTTTTCTTTTGTTAATGGCCAGCATACGACTCAGGGGGGTACTCACCAGGCCGCTTTTCGTGAAGGACTGGTTAAGACCATTCGTGAGTTTACCAAGAAAAGTTTTGACGCCCCAGATATTCGGGGTGGTTTAGTTGCTGCGATCAGTGTAAAAGTGCAGGAACCCGTATTCGAATCCCAGACAAAAACAAAACTTGGTTCGCTGACCATGGCACCAGAGGGTGAAACCGTTCGTTCGTTTATTGGAAATTTCCTTAAGGAAAAGTTAGATAATTTCTTACACAAGAACCCTGAAACTGCGGAAGCATTACAGAATAAAATTCAGCGAAGTGAGAGGGAAAGAAAAGAATTAAAAGGTATTCAAAAAATCGCCCGTGAAAGAGCTAAGAAAAGTAAGGTCCACAATCGGAAATTACGAGATTGCCGGGTGCATTTAAACACCAAAGATAAGAATAGATTTAAAAGCACCCTCTTCATAACTGAGGGTGATTCTGCAAGTGGATCGATTACAAAAGCACGGGATGTCCAGTTTCAGGCTGTGTTCAGCTTGAAGGGTAAACCTCTTAATTCTTTTGGACTTACTCGAAAAGTTGTTTACGAAAATGAGGAATTCAACTTGATCCAGGCCGCTCTTGGAATTGAGGAAGACTTGGATGACCTATGCTACAATCAAGTAGTAATTGCTACCGATGCTGATGTCGATGGTATGCACATCAGACTTTTATTAATAACTTTCTTTCTGCAATTCTTCCCCGAGCTAATTCGTCAGGGTCATCTCTTTGTTCTCCAGACTCCTTTGTTTCGTGTTCGGAATAAAAAGTCTACTTTATACTGCTACGACGATGCGGAGAGGGAGGCAGCGATGAAAACTTTGGGTAAAAATCCTGAAATTACCCGGTTTAAAGGCTTAGGCGAGATATCACCCGATGAGTTTAAGCATTTTATTGCTGAAGATATTCGATTGGATCCAGTTAAAATAGACGCGCATGAGTCCATCAAAGAAATGCTCAAGTTTTTTATGGGTAAAAACACACCTGAAAGACAGCAGTACATTATCCGGAATCTTCGTTTTGATGTTGATATTGTGGAGAAGCAGGAAGAAGAGGAGAATGCCGAGAAAAATCTCAAAAAGCCAATACCTTCATCCAAGAAAATTCTTTCGGATGGGGAAGCCGCATAATTTAATAAATTAACCCGGTTTCAATATGGCTGATCAACAAAATGACCCGAATGAAAAAACCGGCGAGGATATTGTGGAAAACGATGTCTCTGCCCGAGATGTAGAACAAACCGAAGTTAGGCGTTTTGATCCCGAGGCTTTGCTTACTGAAAATAATGAGGACAGGATGGAGGATGATGCCATTTATGTCGACGACATGTACGGTGATTGGTTTTTAGATTATGCATCTTATGTCATTTTGGAGCGTGCAGTTCCCCATGCCGACGATGGACTGAAACCTGTTCAACGAAGAATCCTTCACTCGATGAAGGAATTAGAGGACGGTCGATACAACAAAGTTGCAAACGTAATTGGCAACACGATGAAGTACCATCCGCATGGAGATGCTTCCATAGGTGATGCAATGATCCAACTTGGACAAAAAGACCTGCTGATCGATATGCAGGGGAATTGGGGGAATTTATTGACAGGTGATTCCGCGGCAGCACCCAGGTACATTGAAGCGAGGCTTACTCCTTTTGCACTGGAAGTGATTTTTAGCCCAAAAGTTACCACATGGGCATCTTCTTATGACGGACGGAATAAGGAACCGGTAACCTTTCCTGTTAAATTTCCTCTTTTGTTGGCACAGGGCGCAGAGGGAATTGCAGTTGGTCTTTCCACAAAGATTTTGCCTCATAATTTTAATGAAATTTTAGACTCCCTGATTGAAGCCTTACGTAAAAAGCCGATTAATTTGCTACCAGATTTCCCTCAGGGAGGGATTGCAGATTGTACTGATTATAATGGTGGTGCACGGGGTGGGCGTGTTCGGGTACGTGCTCGAATTGAGAAGGTAAAAAAGCATCTTCTAAAAGTGACAGAAATTCCTTTTGGCACTACTACTACAAGTTTGATAGATTCGGTTTTATCGGCAAACGATAAAAGCAAAATTAAGATATCGAAGATCGAGGATAATACGGCTGAATTTGTTGAGATTTTAATTCATTTGCCTTCAACAGTTAGTGCGGATGATATTTTACCCGCACTTTACGCCTTCACTGATTGCGAAGTTAGTTTGGCCCCCAATGCATGTATTATTCAAAATAATCATCCTCAATTTCTTTCAGTTAATGATTTGATAAAATCGGCGGCTTTCTTGACGAAAGATTTGCTTCAGCAGGAACTCGAGATCAAACTCGCAGAATTACAGGAAAAATGGCATTTCTCTTCCCTCGAAAAAATCTTTATTGAGAAAAGAATTTATCGTGATATTGAAAAAGAAGAAACTTGGGAGGGTGTAATTGCTGCGGTTGACAAAGGCTTAAAGCCATACATTAAGATTTTTCACAGGGAGGTTACAGAGGACGATATACTTCGTCTACTCGAAATAAAAATCAAGAGAATTTCAAAATTTGATTCTTTTCGGGCGGATGAATTGATTAAAGGTTTTGAGGATGAGATCGAGGAAGTAAAAGGGGAACTCAGTCAAATTACCAGGTATACTATTCGATACTTTAAGGAGTTGATGAAGAAATATGGTAAAGGTCGCGAGCGAAAGACTGAATTAAGCGTTAATGAAGAAGGTGAATTAGTTGCATTTGATAAGATCGTTGCCTCAAAGGTTGTGGTTGCAAGTGAGACTTTGTACATAAACAGAAAAGATGGATTTGCCGGCTATGCGCTTAAGAAAGACGAAGCAATCGAGAAATGCTCCGACTTGGACGATGTGATCGTAATTGGAAAAGACGGTGTTATGAAGGTAATGAAGGTTGCCGATAAAATGTTTGTCGGGAAAAATCCATTACGGGTTTCTGTTTTTAGGAGGGATGATCAGAAAGTATACAACATGGTTTACCGGGACGGTAGTTCGGGCAGGTTATACGCAAAGAAATTTAAGATTGGCGGGGTTACTCGTGACAAAGAATATCCTCTTTTTAAAGTACATTCAAAAAGTCGTATTTTCTATTTTTCGGTTCATGATTCAGAAAAGAAGAATAGTCGAATTTTAGTGCACATCGATCCTGAATTAAAAAGGGTAAGAGAAAAAGTTATTGAGTTTGATTTTTCGTGGGTTGAGGTGCAGGGACGTTCCGTTAAGGGAAGCACCTTAACGGCACATAAAGTGGACCGGGTGGTTAATGCACCAAAGGTTGAAGACTTGCCCCCTGAAGAAAAATCAAAGGCGGCCGAACCAGCAAAGGCGGCCGAACCAGCAAAGGCGACCGAACCTGCAAAGAAAAAAGATCAGGGCACATTCAATTTTGAGGATAATTGAATCTAATTTTGAATTCTCCTGCTGTTAATATTTGACCCCCCAATGATCGGGCAATTGTCCAAAGAAGAAGTTAACCGCAAGTTACTTCATGTTTTGGCGGTTATTTTACCTTTTAGTATTTTCTACGGACCTTTGTATGCAAATCTTCCCAGATACTATGCCTGCGTAATTATTTTTCTTTTATTATTCTGCTCTCTCTTGATTGAGTTTTTCCGGTTGCGGAAATCTGCTTTTGCCAATTGGTTTTCGAATAGCTTTGGCTCGATGATGAGAAATGAAGAGTCTAATCAGTTAACCGGTGCAACTTATGTACTGGGTGGCTCTGCAATTTGTAGTGTAACTTCTCTTCACAGTGAATTGGCTTCGGTCTGTTCTTTTCTGTGCTTAACTCTGTTTGTGCTTGGAGATGCGGCAGCGGCAATTGTCGGTAAAGCAATAGGGAGGATTAAGATTGGAAAGAAAACAGTAGAGGGTGGAATAGGGTGCTTTTTAGTATGTGTATTACTTGCCGGTATGCTATTTCCATCTCTACCTTTATTTTCTCAATTATGGGGCGGATCTATTACTTTAATTCAGATACTGATAATCAGTGCAGCTGTTTCTATATTGGAGTTTTTCCCCATAAAATGGAATGCATACACTTTAAATGATAATCTCTACGTTCCGGGAGTGTGTGCAGTAATTGCTTTTTTTGTGAATTCCTTATGATTTGGAAAGCTTTTAAATCCAAGGGTTCTTATTTTCATATATCTGATTATAAATACCGATCTGAATTATTGATGCCCCGTATTTATAACCATCTATAAAATAAAAAAGCCTCCTGTCGGAACAGGAGGCTAGTCATAACTTAACAGAGGTTAAGTTTATGGATTTAAATAATTAGGGTTGTCCTGGCACTGGAGGTGCAGTGTGAGGAGGTTGACCAGGCACTGGAGGGTGGTGTGGACCAGGGCCAGTGTGAGGAGGTTGTCCTGGTTCTGGATGATGCTGACCAGGGTGTACATCTGCTGGATTACCCGCAGGTTCAATATGGTCAATTTGATTATCACGAACCATTATACGAACCATTTTACCTTTGGCTTCCTGTTCGAATTCTTGAGGTTCAATATCAACCAATGATTCAGGAGCTTCGTTTGGCAACAAGAGTTCTGAGTCAGGAGTAACTTCCAAGGCAACTGGTCCTTCTTTGGTCATAATTCTTAAGAGACCGTTTTCTTCATCGATACCGATAACAGTTCCAATAATTTCTTCTCCATGCTCAGGACCATGTTCGCCATGAGGTACAGGTCCTGGACCATCGTGATGAGGGCCGGGGTGAAAATCTTCCGGGCCACCCGCAGGTTCAACATGGTGAATTTCACCATTAGGACCAGCAGCGATACGTACCATCTTTCCTTTTGCTTCTTCAGGATTGACATCAATCAAAGCTTCAGGATCTTCGTTTGGAAGTAAGAGTTCTGAGTCAGGTGTTACCTTAAGTACGACAGGACCTTCTTTGGTCATTACTCTTATAATTTCGTTTGCAGGATCAACTGCGATGATTTCACCAACTATTTCATTATGGTCACCTGGTGAATGTGCTGGGTTATGATCATTTGCGACCAGACCGATTACCGGAATGAGGGCAAGTGCTATTACTGTTTTTTTCATATATTTTGTACGGGGTTATGATTTTTATTGATTATCACTATCCGTGTAGTTTAGTTATGGTGCAAGTTAAAAAAAAAATCACAAAATTTTTTACAATTTAAATCTATATTTGATAAAAAGAAAACGCATTAAGCGGTGGTTTTAAATCTTTTATTTTATTGCATAAAAGAAAGAGAATGAGATGATATTTTTTTATACAATTTTTGATTAGCTTAAGCTCTTCTACCCACTTAATTCCCCACTTCAGCTTATTCCATTACTTCATGAGAGTTTTTCAGGTTGATCGAAAAGTAAAAGTTCTCTGTGTCATCTATTTTATGGTGGCACAAAGTTCTATGATGGCTCGGGCCACATCCGACTCGTTTTTACTTAAGTATTTCGAAGCTGGGAGCATACCTCTAATGATTATGGCAGCGGCGAGCCTTTCAATTGTGCTCGCTCTTTTTACCACTTATTTATGCGGGCGTTTTCAGGCTTTTGGTGCGATGAAAATTGCTACCATGGGTATTGTGGTAACTTTACTAGCGATGGTTTGTATCGTTTATTTCTTCGGTAATGAAGGTGAAACTAAACCGGTCTATGTCTTTGCCTATATGCTTTGTGAGACTATTGTTATTCTTCCGATGGTTCTTTTCTGGGGAATGGCAGTTGGAGTGCTGAACCCAACAGAGTCAAAAAAATGGATGGGCTTTATCGGTGCCGCAGGAACCATAGGCTGTATTTTAGCTGGGTTTACAATTTCCATAGTCAGTAAACACGAATATGTGAACGAATTGTCATTGGGTCTTGTGGCCCTTGTCTTACTCGTAGTTGTGATCATTCTGGTTGTTCGGTCAGAAATATTTCGTTTGAGTGATGATGAGCAGAAACCAGTAACTGGTGAATCTAACAGCGTACTAAAAAAACTTGGGGTTCTTATCAGTAGCAGGCAGTCTATACTGATGACTTGGTTGGTTGTTTTTTCAGCCATCGTCCTTTCGCTTATTGATATTAATTTTAAGTTTGAGGTGCGAAAGGATTACTCTGACGACCTTTACGATTTCTTTGGACAGTTTTACACTTACACAAGTTGTGCACAGCTAATACTACAACTTTTCATAGTTCGGGCGATTTTAACACGGGGTGGAGTTTGGGCAGCAATTTCGATTCTGCCTATTTTATTATTGGTTACTTCTATCGGTGCACTCTTTCTTCAAGATCAGAATGCTGTTTATGTTGGTAAATTTATTACGCAAGTTGTCTTTTTCACGATTGAATATGTCGGATTACAAATGCTTTTCCTCTCGGTTAAAAAGAAGTTGCGTGGCCAGATGAACAGTGCGGTGGACGGTTTAACCCGTCCGGCAACTATTGCTATTATCAGTCTCCTTATCACTTATACCTTACCCTTTTGGCAGGGTAGTTCAGAGACTGATTCCGTTTGGAGACTGAACTCAATTATTATTATTTTGTGTTCGTTATGGCTTTTTGTCTCATTTTTGAATTATCGACAGTATCTCTCTTCACTCCTAATTCTTGTCGGTGCTAAGTCCGAAAGAAAATCAGCTATAGAAAATAATTATGGAAAAGATAAAGAAGATGAATTTGATTCGGTTTATACTCAAATTACAAATTTACGCTATGGTGATGCTCAGAAAGAATTTATATCCCTCGTTAATAATGCACTTGTACTAGGCAATAGGAATAATATTCGGTCCTTGGAAAAATTTATTACCCAAGTTGATGATAGTCAGTGTAGGTTTGATATTGTAGGTAAATACTTTGCTACCCTTAAAGAATGGGAATTAACGCCGTCCGATAAGTCATTCGTAAAAAAAGAAAGCCTGGGTTTATTTGATGATATCCTGCAAATCGGGGAAATCCTCGGTTCAACCCCTAAAGATAAAACATTCGAACCGGTTTCTCAATCCGTTGGTGAGGTTATTGATATTCGGGTTCAAAACCTATGTGATTCACTACAATTAATCCACGGCAATATTAATTTCACCAAACTCTTAGGGCTTATCCGCTCAAATCAGGCGAATATCAAAGCGGAAGCAATTGAGGTTTTAAAGGGAGTTGTCGGTTCGCAAAAAACAGACCTTTTGGTTACTGCTATTGTTCAGGATCAAGAAACAGATAACAGTGAAATTGATGTTGGAGCATTTCTTCAGAGAGTAAAGAAACACTATTCCGCAAAAATTTTGGAGTCGGTAATTCTTTCTTTTACCAGCAATCTTTACTCCAAGAATAAAACTTTCCTTGTTGGAGTATTGGAGCATCGTGAAGTTTTCTTGCGCGATCTCGCATTTAAAGTTCTAATCAAGTATGAAGAAGATAAGGAGGAAATTGAAAAATTCCGGATAATGCTAAAAGAAAACCCTAACATTTAGTTGTGATTTATAAATCTTAACCGCTTACATTGATAACTTGTATTTAGATCATGCTAAACAATTTTACACCCCTCATTCCCATGTTAAATATTGCTACCAAACAAAATAATCTTCTTGTTGTATTATTAATTTTAACCCATGGCTTTTCAGCTTTAGCCTCTGAATCTAGTTCCAATCTAGGAGAAATATTAGAGTTTCGAGCGGGATCCAAAGTTGTTTCTTCAGCCATAAGAAAAAGCAAAGTGGAACCAATCGTTTTTTCTTCCAACTTTGATTTGAATGACGACACTAAGCTATTGGCTCAGTCGGCTTGGGGAACTTCCAAGACAAAGACAACTGCACCGAGAACAACTGCTACCTCCACGAGGTCAACAAAACCGGCAACATCAGCCGTAACTGCTGGACAACCATTATCGATTGCAAATCCCAAAGCACCACCAGCTGATTTGGAGACCTATGCACCAATCGGTTCGGAAGCAAGTCCCTATGCATTTCATTCCTACCGCCTAAGTTATATGCAAAGTGATCGGGTATTGGGTTTACTGAAAGCTCTGGGGTACAGCACAGTTGAATATTCAGCAATGCGTGCTGAATCAGTAAATGAAAGTATATTTACTGCATTAGCCCCTGTGCAGAGATACCCCATTATTGTTAAGATTTTAGACGCTGCGAAAACGAGTCTTTTACAACCTGCATTAGATGGAGGAAGAAGTCCCTCTGGAGCTGACAGGCTAAGTGGTACATACTTACATCAATCCACCACTGGTGCACCGGAGCAGCGATTTCTTATTATCTATGAGAAAAAATCTCCCGAACAGTTAAATGGACTCTTAAATTTGCTGAGGAACGAAGTGGATGTGGCTGCGAGTCAAATTGTGATTGAGGCACTTGTTGTAGAAATTAACTCAAACAAAGCCAAGGAATTAGGCTTTAAGTATAATTTAACTGATAACAAGACAGATACATCATTAAACGCAGGAAAGTTTTCTTCGACATTTAATTCTAATCAACGGGATAAATTCCAATGGAATACGAATAGGAATTCAGGTTTCTACTCTGGACAAGGATACGATTCTTCAACTTATACAGATGATGTTAGTGCTATCGGTACTTACTATCCTAAGGATGTACCTTTGTATGGAGCTTTTGAGCGCATAGCCCCTTTAGGTTTTCAAGCAACTCTTGATGCATTTATATCAGACGGAACCGCAGAAGTTTTAACAAATCCGACTATTTTAGTTTTAGATGGTAGGCAGGCAATGATTCGTATCGGAACTCAAATTCCTAATGAAACAATCCAAACCACCAACTATGGCACACAAAAAAGTGTAAAATACATTGATACAGGAATTGTTTTAAATGTGCGACCGAGGATTTCGGAAGATGGTGCGGAGGTTACCATGCAAACAGAGACAATCGTGAGTAGTGCTATTTATGATGCGTCGGAAGCGTCACTAAAACCAGAAGAAAGGTCTCCCCCTAGCATCGAAAGCAAAACCGTACAAAGCTTTGTTCGCGTTGCTGATAACACTCCATTTATTATTGGTGGTTTAATTGACAAAAAGAAAAGTGAAGGGGAAACTGGAATACCGGGACTTTCTAAAATCCCCCTATTAGGAAACTTATTTAAGTCTAAGGCTCAGAGTGGTTCAGATCGAGAAGTGATCATTGTTTTGACACCCCATATTATTGATACCAATGAGAAATCTTTCAGCTATGTTATTCCGAAAGATTCTGAAACTTTTGATTCATTTAACAATGAACTGTTTCGTAATGCCTACCGAATAAGGGATGAAGATTTGTTCGATTTGTCATTTGCTACGAAAAGCAAGTTTTATCAGGAAACCTTGGAGAAACTTAAAGAATATAAAACTGCACATCCTGAGGTCTCTGAGGACGAACCTATTTTCGATTACCTTAAAAACAAAGTACCCGGGGAAGAGGTTATTGTGCGTCGGATGATCTGGGAAATTGTCCATAAGTCAAAATACCACCAGTATATTGCTGACGATCATATTCTTGTTTTTGAGGGTAATCAAAAAGCTAAATATGGTAACAAGTTTAACACACATTTTCTCAATAAACTGTTCGAAAAACTACAGCGCAATAAGGATAATTCTTTGGTGCTCAACTTCGCGGATTATCGGGCAAATTCATATGGTCCGTTTGAACACCCAAGAGCCAAAATCTTTAGAGCAAATGTATCAAACCCAGGGCATTATGTTCAACTGATGACTCAGCTAAACGCTGAGGACCCCAATCGGAATACTCTTTTGCTTTCTAATGCGATGTCTCCTCCGGGGGTGCGAGGGGCAAATGCTCTTGAGGTTCTTAAAGGAGTACTTGTTCTAAAAAGAATTTTAGCTCTGAATCGCACAATGCCAGTCACGATCAATGAATTCAGAGTGGGCAGGCAAATTACTTTTCCCACGGAGCAGGAACTCAAGGATAAGTATCATGTCATTGATTACGATGCTGCTCGTTATTTTTATGATGTAATTAATTATTATCCTGAGTTTGAAAAAGCGTTTAATCGTGACTCGGCAATGATAATCTATCAGATGCAGGAGATAAAAACTAAGTAAGTTTATGTCTTTCATATCATACTCATGAAATAGATGATATGAGTAAATACCTGTGCCTCTCTTCCCTCGTTTTCCTAATATCCTGTATTGAGCAGAAAAGGGTAATCGAAAATGATCTTGGTTTATCAAGTGACCCTTTTCGATTTTCAGATTCGATAGAATCCCAACTTGCTGTTTTTGAATCTCTATTTGCGGGTAAAACTGGGCATAAATTACCTGGAAATCCAGACCCTCAATCCTTGCGAATGTTTTTTCATGAATTGAGGGATGGACATTTACTTAAGTCTGATGAACTTGATTACACCATTATTCGAAAGGAATACCATACTTTCACGCATGCCATGGATGTTATGGTTACCACTCATGCATTATTGGAATCTGGCGGAGGTGTATATTTCTCAGTAGGTGAGAAGGCTTCACTCGTCCTCGCTGCACTGGGGCATGATGTATTGCACACTGGTGTAAATAATTCTTTTTTAATCCAGACTAACCATCCTTATTTTCAGGAACTCGGAGAAGAAAGTTTACAGGAAAAAAGGTCAGCTCGTTTTGTACTGGAACTTTTAGACAAGCATGGAATTTTAGTTGAGAGTGAGGAAATGGATGAAGCACAAAGGAATGAAATTCTTGAATTGAGAAACCTGATTGAAAAATCGATTTTATGGACAGATATTAAACGGCACAATGAACAGATGGAGGTTATGAAAAATGCAAAAGAAGGTATCCTGTCCATCCTTCAAAAGAACCGAGGTAATAATAAGAATAAAGAAGTTGCTGGTGCCGGAGTTTCCGATTTGGACAGTGGTCTAAACATAGCTTCTTCACTTGATCATGAGACCAAAACTTTGCTTGCTTCATTTATTCTGCACAGTGCTGATATTAGTAATCCAGGGAAAGCATGGGAACATTGCGAAAGATGGGCAGTACTAGTGATGAATGAATTCTTTTCACAGGGAGATCTGCAAAAAAAACTTGGATTAAAACCATCAATGAATTGCGATCGTGACACCGTTTCCGTACCAGGTTGTCAGATCGGGTTTGGCAAGTTTATTATTCGGGATTTGTATACTCTTCTCCAGGAAATTTTGCATGATGGGGGAGGTTATCTTTTAAATAATTTCAACTCCAATCAGAAAAAGTGGAAAGCACTACACGCAATCGGCGAAAAAACCGGTTCCCCGTACACCATGAAATTCTTGCCTCCCTCAAAGGAGGGTGGATGGATCGGAGAACTAAGAACTAACGAAAGGTAATTTTAGCTCAGTCCTTTTACTTCCCAACCTTTACGATATTTCTTCTTAACTAGTGCGGTCGCTTTGGGGTTGTCCTTGAAGGACAAGTTGGGTGCGTCCCAGACTAGTTCCTGCTTGGGGAATCGAGTGGCGATACCGCCAAGTAATACCGTTTCGGTAAGGGGGCCGGAATAATCAAAGTTTGCAGATGGTAATGGAGCCTCACCTCGCACGGCATCGATAAAACTGTGCCAATGGTGCATTTGTTCAACGATTTCAATTTTATGGTCTTTAAATTTCTTTTCAGGGAATAGTTTGGGCATTCCGACATGGGGAATCAGCATAACACCTTTTGTTCCTACGACAATGGAGCCTTGGCTGGGGCGTTTTTGACCTTCAAGTAAATTAACTATTCTTGCTGGCGGTTGCGCAGTTCCA
>JABGWZ010000056.1 GCA_018675995.1 Opitutia bacterium
GGCAGGCATTTTTCGATTGGGGAGAGCCCTCCGGTTAAGGAGGGAGATTTAGCCCTGACCGTGGCCAAAATTCTCAAAAAAAAATTAATTGATGTGGGTGCTGAAGTAATTTTAGTGCGTGAGGAAAACCGACCAGTTAGTTCTTATCAACCCCGAGACTTTCTTGAGGAGGTCGAGGAATGGATTGTCGCCAAGGAAGAAAGGCGGGGAGAAAGATTTCCTGTAAAGGAGCGAACGAAGATGATAAAGGATCGAAGTGAGGTTTTATTTTACCGGGTAAGTGAGATTCATGCCCGGGCTGATTTTATTAATACCCAGGTTCTTCCCGACTTCGCGGTTTGTATACATTTAAATGCAGCACCCTGGTCCGATCCAGATTCTTTCGAATTGCTGGAAAGAAATGATTATCATGTGCTGGTCAATGGTTGCTATATGGGGGGTGAGCTCGCCGATGACCAACAACGATTTGAAATGATTTACCGTCTATTAAACGGGTGGCATAAAACGGAGTTACTCATCGCGGAAAATGTGTCTCGCTCATTCAGTCGACTGACAAAGCTTCCTGCATTTAGTTATAAAGGACCCAACGCATTGAAAATCGGAGAGGTTAAGGGTGTGTGGGCAAGAAATCTACTCGCTAATCGAATTTACCAATGCCCAGTGGTTTTCTTAGAACCTTATATAGCTAATTCTAAGGAGGCTTACGAGAGGATTCAGTTAGGCAACTACAAGGGGGAAATGCAAGTTAGGGGCGAACCTAAGCTAAGCTTGGTCGAAGAGTATGCTGAAGCTGTATATCAGGGTATCTGTGACAGCTTCTCGGGAAGACGGAAATAAGAAATATCTCGTTTATTTATCCAGGGAATTAAGAACCATCTTTTTCATGTTTGAAACTTGTGCATCCACTGTCTCTTTTGGTCCAGTCATTTTAATGAATATGGAGCCATTTTTTCCTGAAATAATTGCGGCGAGAAGGGCATGATTTGGTTTTGGTGTTTTGGGTCCAAAAGCACTGCCGCTCAAAAAAGTACCGTGAGCCTGAGCGTAAGAAACGGGAATGTCACCAATTACGGTGTTCTTTACAATCTTCCCCTTGGCCGACTCAAACTGTCCCATCCAACGGTCAATATTGGCCTTAACTCCACCCGATCCACCACCACCAAAATGGAAAAACGCGACTTCAGCATCTTTTCCACCGCTTCCGGGTACTTTAAACTGTGCTTTTCTCATTTTGGAGGTCGGCTTTGATGAAACCCAGGTTGACGGTGATGTAAAAGAGTAACCTGCAATATCCACTTTTTCCGCAGATAATAATGACCAGCTAAGTAAGCTGAGAATAAAAGTAAACAAGGTCGTTAATTTCATAATTTATTGGATAAAGTTAGTAAGGTATTTATGCTACAAAAAATTATTACACAGCGTAAGCAAAAAAATCACCATAACCGTAAGATTACTTTTCAAGTTATGGTTTTTTGACCTGTTTTGCACTGGCCGGTTTTTCAAAAATCATAAAGTGTTGCCTGGGAAGAAAGTTTAGAGTTTTTTTCCATATGAATCCAATTTTTGTGATTTCTTTGATTGCCTGTTTCTCAGTCATTTTATGAAGGAGCTTAATTGGTACATTTGGATCTTCCTTCCGGTATTCAATTAAAATAAGCCGACCATTAGCTTTCAGGGAATCAAAGATGGAGGTAATCATTTCCCTAGGGTGAGAAAATTCATGATATGCATCCACAATCAGGGCACAATTTATCGTCTCTTTTGCGAGAGCAGTGTCCTCTACAGTACTCTTCACGGTTATTACATTATCAAATCCACCCTTATGTTTCTTGGCACGCATTATACCCAGCATCTGGGGGGAAATATCAACTGCCCAAACTTTTCCCTTGGGAACGAGAGGGGAAATTCGAAAGGAAAAGTACCCAGAACCAGCCCCAATGTCCGCAACATGATCATTTTTGGAAAGGTTCATGTTTTTGATCAGCAAATCAGTTCTCTCTTCCTGTTCCCGCTTGGGCCTTTCCAACCAGCCCGCTCCGAGGTGACCCATTACCTGTGAGATTTCTCTCCCCATGTAATATTTTCCTATTCCATCGCGTGTCTGCTTTCCCCACTGATAAAAATCGCTTTTTGTATTCCCGTCATCTCCTGTTTTTGCCAGAGCAAATGTTGAGGAAGACAGTAAAAGAAGAAACTTAAGGCAGTGTTTTAGAAGTAAATTTGCATCACGCATGGTTTAATTCTCGTATTCTTTTAAGCATGATTGCAAATCAATATTGTGCTAAACGCTGATTCAGCATAAGACTACTAGCCTGGAATGAAAGTAATTAGAGCAAAGAGTGCAGGGTTCTGTTGGGGAGTTGAACGGGCAATTCAGGTCGCCCGTGAAGAGGCCCAGGGGGGCAGGCGAACCGTTTACACTGACGGTCCGTTGATTCACAATAGTCAGATGATGGAGGAACTGGGTAAGGAAGACATTCGTGAGGTTGGGGACTACCAAAGCAGTTCAACTCTCGATTTGCCAATGGAGGAGGAAAAGGAATCTGTGGTGGTGGTCCGTGCACATGGTATCTCACCTGAGCGCAGAAAATATTTGAAGGACTTAGGTCTCCCTTTTCGAGATGGTACCTGTCCGGATGTCGGAATTATTGCAGGCAAAATTAAGTCTCATGCCGAACGTGGTTTTGCAGTAGTTATTTTTGGAGACCCTAAACACCCTGAGGTTACCGGGTTGCTCGGTTATGCCAGTGGGGCGGGACATGTGGTGACCAATTTTGAAGACCTGAACAATCTTCCCCGTTTCGAATCCGGAGTGGTTATGGTCTCCCAGTCAACCATGTTTACTCATGAATTTAAGGAACTTTCCTCTCAGTTATCCGAGACCTACCCGGAGCTTGTAATCCTCGATACGATTTGTGGGGCCACCAAGGAAAGACAGTCTGACCTCGTGCAACTAGTAGAGCAGGGTGCAGACGTAATTGTGGTGATAGGGGGAAAGCATTCTGCGAATACCCGAAAGTTGGCCAAGCTTGCCTCCAGTTACGGGAAACCCACTTTTCATATCGAAACTGCAGAGGACATTGAGGCTGACAGCTTTGCTGGCTTTTCCTGCGTGGGTGTGACTGCAGGAGCCTCAACCCCTGAATTTATTATTCGTTCTGTCTGCGAGAAACTGGAAACTTTTTAACAAACCCAACTAATTATGCCCGCTGAAATATCAAATGTACTGGCTTCCCGCTACGCTTCGGAACCGATGAAAAACCTCTGGTCTGCAACCGGTAAAATTATCCTTGAAAGGGAGTTTTGGATTGCGGTGATGAAAGCGCAAAAAGAATTGGGCGTGGAAATCGGGGACGATGCGATTGAATCTTCCATTAAAGCCAAGGGATTGGTCGATTTAAAAGCGATTCAGGAACGGGAGAAAATAACCAAGCATGATGTGAAAGCCCGGCTCGAGGAGTTTGCTGAAAAAGCGGGACACCAACATGCACATAAGGGAATGACGAGTCGTGACCTGACCGAAAATGTTGAACAGCTACAGGTTCATCGTGCCTTGAGCCTGGTTTTAGAAAAAGGAGTTGCGGCTCTTTTGGCCCTTGCGGCCAAGGCAAAGGAGTACCGTGATATTCCTCTTACTGCCCGTTCCCATAATGTTCCCGCTCAGGTAACCACTTTGGGCAAGAGAATGGCTAATTGGGGTGAGGAGTTGGAACGCGTTCTGGATGCCCTGTCGAGTTTGTGTGTGACCTATCCGTATCGCGGTTTGAAAGGTGCAGTGGGCACGCGGTTGGATCAGGTTACCCTGATGGGGGACACGAAGCAGGCTGAAGAGCTTGACCGGAAGATTATGGAGCATTTAGGCGCCACCGCAAATTGGCAAAATGTTGGACAGGTTTACCCACGAAGTCTCGATTTTGAAGTGGTCTCAATACTTGTCCGCCTTTCAGCAGCACCTTCCAGCTTCGCCAAGACCCTCAGAATCATGGCAGGACATGAACTGCTTGGGGAAGGCTTTGCCAAGGGACAAACCGGATCCTCAGCGATGCCCCACAAAATGAACAGTAGAAGTTGCGAAAGGATCAATGGATTTCAGGCAATTTTAAATGGTCACTTAGCCATGGTTTCGAGTCTTTCCGGAGATCAGTGGAATGAGGGTGATGTCTCCTGCTCCGTGGTCAGACGGGTGGCTTTACCGGACGCTTTTTTTGCAATTGATGGGCTTTTGGATACTTTTCTTACTGTCCTCGATCAGATGGAAGTATTTCCGGCTATGATTGAAGCAGAAGCCAACCATTATCTCCCCTTCCTTTTGTCGACCACCATTATGATGGAAGCAGTCAAGGCAGGGGCAGGGCGTGAGGATGCTCACTCTGCCATTAAGGAACATGCAGTGGCCACGGTAAATGAGTTAAGACGGGGCGAAATTAAGGAGAACGACCTTGCCAAAAGGCTGGCCGGAGACAAGAGAATCGGTTTGAGCATTTCGTCTATCGATGAACTGATCAAAAAAGGAAAGGATCGGATCGGTGCAGCCCATTCTCAGGTTGATTATTTTGTTGATAGAGCGGATTCATGGGGAAAACGTTACCCTAATGCAGGAGAGTATAAACCACCCTCCATACTCTGATTATAGTTTCTTCCATTTGGAAGTACTATTTTGCGATTGCCATTTTATACTTTCCCCTGTGAAGTAAGAGTTTTTTTCGTTATTTGACTCAAATTATATTATGGCAGAAGAATTAGTTGGAAATTGTTTGGTTGCTCAGTCAGGAGGGCCAACCGCCGTCATTAATGCTAGTGTTGCTGGAGTGGTTACAGAAGCTCTCAACAATCCATGTATTGAGGAGATTTATGGGGGAATGAATGGTGTTCTTGGGATTCTCAGGGAGGAATTGATAGACCTTGCCGAAGAATCTCAGCAGAACATTCGCGGTTTGCGTTACACACCTGCCTCTGCACTTGGTACATGCCGTTTTAAGCTTAAAAGAGACCAGGATTACGAACGGGTATTGGAAGTCTTTGAAGCCCACAATATCCGTTATTTCTTTTACGCTGGTGGAAATGATTCTCAGGACACTGCGGACAAAATTTCTAAGCTCGCGCAAGAAAAAAATTATGAACTTCGCGTCATTGGTGTTCCCAAAACAATTGATAATGATTTAGTTACTACTGATCATTGCCCTGGTTACGGGAGTGTTGTTAAGTACATCTGTTCAGTAATACGTGAAACAGCATTGGATCACGAAGCCATGGGGCAGCATGATTTGGTTTCAATCGTTGAGGTGATGGGCCGAAATGCAGGTTGGATTGCCGCAGGTTCAACACTTGCCAAAAGAAAAGAGAATCCGGACGATGCACCTCATTTGATATACCTTCCTGAATTAGCATTTTCCAAAGAACAGTTCATTGATGATGTGCAGCGGGTTCTTAAAAGGAACAAGTATTGCATGGTCGTCGTAGGTGAAGGATTGCTCGATCATGACGGAAACTATGTTGCCAATAGTACGAATGCACAGGATGCATTCGGCCATCAGCAACTTGGTGGAATCGGTGATTTCTTAGCCGGTTTGGTTGAAGAAAACTTGGCAGTGAAAGCACGATCATCCAAATTGGGTACCGGGCAGCGAGCAGCCGCTCATTGCTCTTCCCAGACTGATAACGATGAAGCATTTATGGCCGGGCAGGCAGCTGTTAAAGCAGCGATCGCCGGTGAAACAGATCAAATGGTTATCTTGGTCCGTGCAGAAGGTGAGACTTACAGCTGTGAAACAAGCCTGGCTCCACTATCTGAAATTGCCAATGGGGTGAAAGAAATTCCCGCAGACTGGATTTCTGAAGACCGGGTGAGCATGACTGCCAAATTCATTAAATACTGCCAGCCTTTAATTATGGGTGAGGTTGAGGTTCCTTATGAAAATGGTGTACCTAACTTTATACGTTTGTCCAAAAAACGGATTCGTAAAGTCCTGGATTCTCATTCCTTCGAGTAAGGTACCCGAAAGGGATTTTAGGTCCCTAATATTTTAATCTTTCATTCCCTGCAGTGCATTTTGCAGGGTTTGAATTATTTCGTCCACATCTTCCAATCCGACGGATAACCGACAAAGGTACGGTGAAATCCCTGCTCTTTTCAAATGTGCGAGTCCATCGGGTGTTTGCATCATTTTGTAATGGGCCAAATAAACATAGGGACAACAAAGACTAAAGTTTGTGCCAAAGCTCGGACTTTTCAGCATTTCCAGTTGATTGTAA
>JABGWZ010000005.1 GCA_018675995.1 Opitutia bacterium
AGCTCCACCTCCTGCGGCTGCTTCTCCCAGATTCCCCATTCCACCGCCTGAACCCCCGATCAGCAAATTTAAATTTCCCGAACCATAGGTAATACCAGATGGACCAGACGCACCCGGGCCACCTTCACCAGCGAACGAACCTCCTCCTCCAGAAACTCCACTTGCACCTGAGGAACCAAGGCTTGCACCTTTCCCAGGTCCCTGAGACCCGCTAAAACCACCTATTTGTCCTCGACCTAGTCGCAAGCCTTTTAAAGGATCATCTCCATAATGAGCATCATGGCCATCCAGTAAAGTACCGCCTGGCAAATGAGCGACTGATTCAGCAAATTGAACAGCTCCGGATAAGCTCTTTCCTATACTTACATTTCCTTCGCTGAATATACTAAGGGAATTTACACCTTCTAAGATTACCTTGTCTAAATTCGGCCCCAGATAAAAATCGGAATCAAAGCTAAATGTGGCTTTACTCAAAGACCATGAACTTCCATCAGGGGCAATGTAATTTTGGGAAGTAATATTGGCATCTTTAACTCGAACTTTACTTCCAGATCCATTTTTATCCCAAAATAGACCCGACTCGTCTCCCTCTTCATTTATTCCCGTATGAAAATAAAGAATACCCTGATCGTAACTTAGTGTGCTAAAAGAACCAACTTCTGACCATGCTGCAAAATCAGTGTTATTTGCCTCGAAGCGATAAAAATAAGTTTCTCCACTACTTAAGTTTGTAAGTTTGACCGGGAGAAGACCTTGATTCATTGATCCAACAAACTTTGAATTTGCCCAACTCAACTTGCTTTGGTTTTCGTCAACCAAGCCATAATAAAGCGTAACATTGCAGGAAGCTGCACCGGGGTTTAAAAGCTCGCCGGTAATGAATGCCGATCGTCCACCAACATCACTTACTGAACCGGCTGAAACAACCGGTATCGATTTTGCATCCATCGAGTGAATTGTAATAGAAGTGCTTGCAGTGCCCTTAGCATTAGAAGCATCAACAGAAAACGATTGATCACCTGACCAGTTTGGCGTTCCGGTAATAACTCCTGTAGCAGAATTAATAGTAATACCGGACGGGGCTGAGTTAAGCACATACGATATGGCAGGTGGCATAGTTCGTACTTGAAAAGTCATATTTCCCCCCTTCATAACCGTAACATTTAAATCTGATTCAAAAACGGGTTCTGTTAAGAAATTTAGTTCGGATCTTAAAAATGTTGATTCACTTTTTTGGTTATCATAGGAGTACTTAAACCATGCAGCACCTCGGCGAACGGATGAAATTCGAACTTCATCATATGTACCGTTAGCATCTAAGTCGCCGTTATGGAAAGATCCGATTTTCAAATCTACACCGGAACTTGTGTTTACAAGTGCACCGTGAGAAAGGTTTGGAGCATCTACTATTTTGCCATCCACAAAGAGCATAGTTTGGTTTAGGTCAGAATTCTGCTGGTATGAGACGGCGACATGATGCCATTTATCATCGCCCAAAGTAAACCTTCCCTGTTCCTTGTTTGTGTTATTCGTATCGACCAGTGGGCCTGTGAGACTCCATCCAAAATCCCAGCGATTGGTTGCATCTCCCCATCCCACTAACCCACCGTCAGCATCAGGACTTTTCATCCATAAGGAAATTGAACGTGCTGAATCCCCCAAAATACCCGTGTATCCATTAGCTGATAGATTATTGCTACCGTTAAGTGCGAACCCACGACCAACCAAGGCAGGAACTCCAATCAACGCACCATTATTTCCGATCGCAGTACGGGAATGGATAGATGAATCACTACCATTTGCCTCAAAATGCCAAACTCCTTCGTAATTAGACCATAAACTTCCGTTTGTTCGATAAGAGGGGGGAGTGATATTGGAATCATTACCCCAGTATGCATGAATTTTACTGCTAACCGTAAGTTCTGGAACTTGAACCCAAATCAAAGTTTCCCCTGATACATTCCACTCATCAATTTCATAAATCAATTCTTGGTTATTTTCATCATAAATACGCAGGTCACCGCCAGAATTTGGATCCGAAAAAGAATTGTGTCCATTAAGGCCGAAGGCGGGAACATTATTATAATTCAAACGAACCATCATCGGGAAATTCTCAACTGGACCACCAAGCCATTTCGAGCGAAGATAATTTTGAAGATCGCTTAATTCAGGGTCGGATAAAACTCGGTTGTAAATCAATACTTCCGCAACCTCAGAGGTTGAGAAGTTCTCATTTGTGCCGGACCCTCCAAGAGCAAAATACTTTGGAACAGAATCAAAAGTAAGAGCAATTTGCTTTTCATCCACCTTAAACTGGTCGCGCCATAATATAGCATCACCCTGACTTGAAAGAGTACCCGCATATAAATGCCAATCTTCATCAACAGAAGTTGGAGGAATAATCTCACTGCCCATTTTCCAATAGGAAGAACCACCACCACCCAAACCAAAGACCCATTCTGTACCAACGGAGCCAATAACGGTATTTCTTTCGGAACCGGAATGGCGGGCAAGTGCAAGAACAGTGTATTCTGTAAGAGAAGATCCAAAGTCAAAAGTTGAATACAATTGAGACAGACCATTAAATCGAACTACTTTTTTATTCTGTAATTCAGCATTTGAAATAACTTTGGGGTTACCTCGAAACCGGTCCAAAGGGTGACCTGAACCGGACATATCAGACCAACTCGTTATTTCAGTGCCATTTGACTCACTAAATTGATTCCCGTCCAAATAGAGAATTAACCCCGGAAGGTTTTGTGGATTTTCACCAGAAATCACACCAACTGGATCAATTACCATTCGGGCGGTGAAAGCATTTGGATCAAAAACTTTAATTTGATGGTTTTGTATTTTTGTGGAATGAGGATTTTCGACTGAAAAATTAATTGTTGTGTCTGTCGAACCGCTTGGTGGAGTTCCTGAAAGTTTAGCAGTAGAGGAATTAAAATCCATCCATGCAGGTTCACCAGAGATAGAAAATGATCTTCCATTCGTAGTAATAAATTCAAAATTACCAGCTTCACCGACTGCCCAATGAGAAAGGGTAGGGGAATGAATTTCTGGAGGTTCGACACTGTATGGAATAATTGCATGGGCATTGCTAAATGTATCTCCAAATGTTTTCGTTGAAACCCCAGAGCCTGTAACAGAAAGATTCATATCCAAAGTTTGATTATCATCAGACGGAGTCAGATGAACAACATACACTCCAGGGTCATTCACATCAGGAGCAATGTTTGAAATACTTCCATTTGTTACACTTAAATCGCCGGGAGTAAAACCGCCGGGAGTATTTGTAGCATTCAACTCAACCGGAAATCCATCCTCCAGAAATTCAATGGTTACAGGCTTTGGATATTGAAAATTGGATGAGTCGCTAATCGCAATAGTGCGAGA
>JABGWZ010000077.1 GCA_018675995.1 Opitutia bacterium
GGGTAGTCATTACACCAGTAAAATGGATGGCCACAGGTTGCCTGGAAATACTCTGGATGAAGTAATTGTAGAGGGGCGTTTATTTGTATATTTAAAAACTTTTGAAAAATTTATCTCTGAAAATCAATCAGTAGAATATAGGAATTTGGCAGCAACAGGAGTAAAGGTAAAAGGTGCGGATTACATGGATTATGACTCTGCTCTTAAATGGATCGGGCATTCTACTTCCTCTAAACCATTTACTGACAAAATTGAAAAGTTACTTAATCAACAAAAACCAGTACCGAAAATTGAAGAAGTATATGCAGGTCTTCGTAAATTTTTAGAAAAATTATTGGAGGAAGCTTTGGGTTTAGCCATTAAAACCGAAATGTTACCAGAAAAGTTTTCCGGCACCAATTATGCCGGAAACAAGGCGGTTACCGAACTCCTTGCAGCTTCAGATAAAGTAAATGAGCTGATTGATTCCTATCCTAATTTATGGCATATTTTGCTGGACGGAAAAACCAAGGGTGAACTTGCTATTTATAAAAGAGTCATAAGAGATATTGATTTTCCAAATAAAAACTGGACCGCAATTCAAAAAAACAAAGAATATTATTGGGCCTTATCTGAAGGTTGCCATTGGTTACTTGCCCTAATGGATGAAAAAATTACTGTTGCTCCCATAAAAATTGCATCTGATTAACTTGAGTACCTAAGTTGGGTGGCACAAAACATGCTCTTCCCATGTGTGCACACACGTTCAAAGTTTTCCATTTTACTTCAACCTTGTATTGAGGATTTTTAAGTAATGGGTTCTGATTTAAGACTTACAGGTTTAGCTTCTGGTATGGACTGGGAACCCATTGTCCAAAAACTACTCGAACTTGAAGCTATCCCAAAGACACGACTAGAAAGTCAAAAATCCGAAAATGAGGCTAAAGTTTCTGATCTTGGGGTTCTTAAAAGCCAACTCGATGCACTTAACAGTGCCGCCTCAACACTTCAGGATAAATCCCTTTTTAACGCCAGATCTGTACTAATCAAAAACTCGAACTCAGGACTCGTTGCCAGTGCATCTACCGGAGCTCTAACGGGTGACTTTTCTTTGAAAGTCGAATCTCTTGCAAGTTCAACTGAAATTTCTTCAAAGAACCGAACAAACCAAAGACTAGCCAATTCGATCAATCTTAACGATAAATTAAGTGACTTGCCCCTTCATTCACCAATTACCAGGGGGACTTTCACTATATCTGGCAAGACTTTCAACATTAATTCGACAGATATAACCTTACAAGAATTAATGGATCAGATAAACACCACCGATGGTGGTGTTAGTGGAGTGAATCCAGAAAGCGATTCAACCGGGGTTACCATTTCTTATGATACAGACTCTGACAAGATGCTGTTAAACTCCGGAATTTCCGCAAATGACTCTTCCAATCTTTTAGTGCTTGGTTCATCCACAGATTCCTCGAACTTTCTGCAGTCCATGAAGTTTTTTGAGGAGCCTCAATCTGGGCAATTAAAAAGTAATTACGCCCTTGGGTCCATTGATATGACAGTATCATTAGCAAATGCAAATTTTTCCAGTGCTTTTGCAGACCTCACCTCTGGTTTGGGCAATTTCTTCATTGGGGAAGGAGAGGGTGCAGTACGCATTGATTACGATGTAAATAATGATTCCCTAGCCCAAGTTATTAATCGCGTTAATGATTCGAGTGCAAATGTCTTTATGTACTATGATCCAGTAGGGGACCGCTTTGTTGCACGAAACGAAAGGACTGGAACAGTGGGTATAGTTATGCACGAAAGTGAAGATTGGGACAGTATTTCCAGTGCTAATCGAGGTTCAGGGAACATACTTGCACTGATGGGATTAGCAGCACCCAAGTCCATTGGCAGCGAATTCGATAATGCAAACCTAGCAAACTATACAAAAGGAGATTTTGTTCAGATCTCAGCTAATGGAACAAAATGGCAAGCAATGCTGGACGGTCCAACTGAAGACCCATCGGCAGAGAGCGAGCAGTGGTTGCAAGTAATTGAGGGCGTAGCTAGGTCGATGGGTTCTGAAATTGGCAAAAACTCATCCGTTCGTGTGAATGGTGGAGATTTAGTTTACAGCAACCGCACAGAGTTTTCTTCTTCTGAACATGGTTTTGCGGGAATTTCCTTCGACATTGCACAAGTTTCGCTTGGAGCATCAATTGAATTTCAAGTAAGCAAGAATGCAAAAGCCGCAGAAGGTGCAATTAAAAAGCTTATCGAAGAATTTAATGACGCTCAGGAATACATATCTAGTCTTACCACAGTCAACCAAGAGGGGGATGATGTAACATCAAGCAGGTTTACGGGAAATCAAGAAATTAGCCGATTGGGAAGCGAGCTAAGGAGAAAGTTTTTTGGTAACTCCACGCCGCACTCTGAAAGTGGCACGACGGTTGATAACTCGAACCTTACCGTGAGCACCAACAACGCAGCAAACGACGAAATAAATGCGATTGCTACACAACTTGGTCTAAACTCCTCAGACGATGGCTACATCATAAAAGTACTCAACCAAGTCCCATCCGGCGAAGTTGGTTATTTTGAATGGGACGGAGCATCAGACAGTTGGTCAAGCACAACTCCTTCATTCAGTACCTTTAGGATGACCAATATTGGGTTGGACTTCGGTATCGGTTCAAATACCATAAAAATTGAGGATTCTTCACTGTTAATGGAAGAATTAGAAAATAACCCTGATCGAGTTTTTGCTTTATTCAGCGAACCCTTAGTCGAAGATGCTTACGACACAATTACGGAAACAAACCGAAATTATGAAGGCATTACACAATCGCTAAATGAATACATTGGGAACTTCTTAAGCGGCGATAGCGAAACCGGATACAAAGGAGCTTACCAAGCGTTTCTCGATAGTATTGAAAATCAGAATAAAAGAATTGATGAGAAAATCATAAATATCGACAAATATTTAGAGTCTCGGGAGAAAATACTTAGTGATGGGTTCATGAGAATGGAAGAGATGCAGTCCAAAATGGACTCTCAGATGCAGACGCTCGACGGTGCTTTTAACAACAATAAAAAGTAAGTGATGAAATTTTTAGCATTCCTATCTTTAACCTTTTTCATTTTTACCTCAAGTAGTTGCCGAAAGTTCGAGCAAGAGAAAATCATCGCAGGAGCCGAGCCTTACAAACCGACTAACCTATATCCAGTTGAGCGCCTGCCGACCTATTTTAATCGGGTTGCAGTAATGCCATGCTATCACCCTGATCCATCCTCACCAGTTCTAACCTTTGGAGATGATGTATTTGTTAAAGAAATGTCTAAGTTTGGAGTATTTGAACCCATCAGTGTCTCAACCAAGTTTTGCAAAGATTTTTTCGGCAAAGAGCGCCTGAGTTCTTCTGAAGCACTTCCAGAAAACTTCCTCAAAATCTTAGTTGAAAAGTTTGGTGCTAATGGAGTTTTGTTTGTTGATCTTCACTCATTTAGAGCTTATCGCCCCCTTTCTCTAGGAGTTAGGGCCAAGTTAGTGGATCTGAAATCCGGTGAGTTCATGTGGGCAATTGATGAAACGATTGATTCCGGTGAAGCCTCTGTGATGGTTGCGGCTAATCTCTACCAACGAGGAAACCATGTCCAAGCATTATCCGAAAAAACATCGAGCAGTATTCTTCAATCACCACGGCTTTTCAGCAAGTTTGTTGCTCACACATTATTTTCAACTCTCCCGAAACGTTGAAAAATAAGTATTTGCATAAATTAACCATATGGCACAAATTAAGCTTCATTAATACTTATGGAAGGAATCACCCCAGATAAATTACATATTCGCCCAAGCATTAACCATGGGCTTTACATTTCGAATTCGAAATCTGCATCATCTAATTTACCGTCTTCTAGTAATGAAATTGCAGATAAAATCTCAAATATTTCTCAACTTTCCCGCAAAGCAGCCGACTCCTCAGATGATGTGCGTCCTGATGTAATGGAGCGAGCACGCACCCTCTTAGACGATCCAAATTGGCTCAATAATGACAGTCTCGATCTGCTTGCAGGCAAGATTGTTGACGAAGAACAACTTTAATCTACGTTTCCGTGCAATCTTACGAAAAGGTAGCTAAATCTTACAAGGCACAGTCTGTTAAAACAGCAAGCCCGGGCAAATTGGTGTTAATGCTCTTTGATGGTTATCTTCGCTTTACTTCTTCAGCCAAAAATGCCTGGGAAGAAGAGGACATGATTAAAAAGAACGAAGGAATAAATAATAACCTAATCAGGGCACAAAACATTGTGACTGAGCTTCAATCGTCATTAGATATGACCGTACCGGGTGATCTCCCTGGTACTCTTTACAGGCTATACGACTATGTCCTTACCAATCTACAGCAGGCAAACCTAACCAAAGATATACAAAAGGTTATTGAATCGGACAAGGTAATATCTGAACTGCGCGAGGCTTGGGCGGAAATGCTTACGCAAAATCCAGAAAACAGTTCTTCTACTGGTTCACAGCCAGGTTCTATTTCTTTACAAGCTTAAGAGGTTCCATGAGCAGTCCTCCTTATGAAAAACTGCTTGAAGCATTGGAATTACACCAAAATCTGTTGTTCGCTGAACAACAGGCTATCTCTGCACGAGATTTAAATACGGTTGAGCAAATTCTCAACCAAAAGGACTCAAGCATGAATCTCTTACTGAGAGCAAAAAAGGATACCAATTCTAGTTACCCTCCTGAAATACAATCAAGAATAACAAATGTGTTGTCCCAACAGGCAGAAAATACTTCTAACTTCCGTAAATTGCATGTTCAGGCTGAAAGTCCCAGTGCAGATGCTTCTTCCACGAGTCCTTTTCATAAACGGATGAGGCAGGCTTATTCTAACTAGTTTTTGACATTCAGCCTTTTTTAAGATTAGGCATCCTTACTAGCTTGCCGTTTTCACTGCCATTCTTATTTTCTA
>JABGWZ010000260.1 GCA_018675995.1 Opitutia bacterium
CCTCGAATTCTCCAGAGATCTGAAGCCCTGTAATCAAAAGAAAGCTCGCCACCGAATGCTTCAGCATTTTTGGCTTCGTAGGCATTTACAGAAGTCACGCTGGTTGCTGCCCGAACGGCGTTTTCGGTATCATAAAAATAACTCGAAAACTCAAACATTAAGTCAGCGTTAGGACGTAAACGCCAACCCAACTCATATGCATCCATTTCCTCTCGATCCAAAGTCGGACCTCCAGAATAAGTGCTACTAACCCACTTCTCAGAAACTGAATTCCATACCCAAAAAGGAGTTAGGTCAGTATACCTCTCCCTTAGTGAGGGTTGTCGATGCGTTTTTGCATAACCGGCCCATAAAAGATTATTCTCATTTGCCATCCATGATGCTCGAATTCCTGGCTGAAAACCAAACCCAGCAAGATCATTTTCCTCAAACTTGGCGCCAATAGAAAAAAGTATTTCTTCGCTTACAGATATAGAATCCTGAATATATGCATTAAATCTATCAAATTGGGTAAAGCTTTCTTCATAATCAAGAATTGGCTTCAGTGGTTCTCCAGGAAATTGAAAAACATCCAAAATTGAAGATTCAACATCTAGATCAGTGTGCTGAGCAGATAATCCATAAGAGATTCGATGCCTATCAGATAATGCAAAATTAGCATCGAAAGTTAGATTGAATTGTGTCTGTTCCCATTCCAATCCCAAATGCCCCATATCAATATCAGTTTGTTCGACTGAACCGGTTAGTTTCCACTCCAAATCTGAATTGGTAATTCCCTCAATGTGTGAAATCAAATGAGCTGACTCATTTGTCATCGGAGCGTATCGATCAAAGCGGGCAATTGAAACGCCAGGAATTGCCTGATATGGAATCTGTCCTCTTAAAACATTTGCCCATGCTGGCGAGTTGTAACTATGGACAGAAGGAACTTTCGAGAGTGGTAAACCCGCAGATGCAAGAGATTGTGCGACTGATAATGGTACAGATACTTGACTTAAATCCATTGCAGCATTTAAACCAAGGGCTGATTTAATTGCCCCTTGAACTAAGGCAGATTCACCTGCAGCATTGTAAAGCAATCTATTTGACAAATCTAAAACATGCTCAAGTCGACGAGTGGAAACCCCACCAGATATATAATAGCTTAAATCACTCCCAAGTTCCCCATCAAACCGAAAACCAGCTTTTCTTAGATATCCATCATCACGAGCAGGAAGCCCAGAATTTAATGTTCCCTCGATATATTCCTGATCTCTAATCCAAAACCTATAAAATTTATTATCACCAAGTGCACCCCCGTGAACATAATCACCGAGGAAAGTACCATTATCCTGAACTGCAACTCGGACGGAGTCACCTTGAGTTTCGGCAGAATGTTTAGTAACTAAATTAAGTACACCATTAACGGCATTAGTTCCCCATATGGAAGCACCTGGACCACGGATAACTTCAATACGATCGATAACGGCAACAGGGTAGTCATCCACTGAATAATTTGCACTACCAAGCATGAGTTGCGACACTTCACGCCCCGCAATTTTCCCTAAAAACTTCTGTGTCGAAAAACCACTAAAGTTACGCATCGATGCAAAATTATCATAGGCAAGACCGCGACTGACATGCATGCCAGGTACTCCGCGAAGTGCTTCTACCGAATTCAAATAACCATTGAGTGTTATATCTTCGGGTCTAATAACATGGACAGATGCTGGATTTCTCCAATATTCCTGCTCATAACCGAGAACACTTTGAATTGGGATCTGAGAAAGGTTTGAAACATCAAGTTCCAGTAATCTTTTTAGCTCTGCTTTTTCGAAAGGCGACAATCCACTGGAATTTGATTCAGAGTAACTAACTGAAGTCGTAACACTAAGAAATGCTACAAGCCATAGAGATATTATGCGAAAAAAGTTCATATCCTAGGGTATAACTTCAACCACATTTCTAAGAGCTGATATCCTCGAGCTCAGCATTGGGGATTTCCGAGTAAATGATTTTTCACGAATGACTAAACGAACCCGGTTTTTACTAACAGTAAAAGCTATATCTGCCTTATGTTTCTCAACTAAATCCCGACCGTTCCCAACCAAAAGACTTTTGGGCGAAAGGTCCCTAATCTTAGTAGCCTGTGAATTTGATTTAGGAAATAAAAATATCACCGAAGGGTTAGATTCGATAGCTTTTATCGCATCAGGTGCAAGGGGTTTTTCAAAGTGAATAACTTCAACACTCCGCCCCCCAATCTTCATTTTACTTTCGGATACTAAATATTCGAATGTTTCAACCATTCCACCTTCATCCTCTCCGAGCAGTAAAACCTTAGCGGATTTTGATGGCATAGGTAAGTCCTTGGCATCCCAATGAGTAAAATTAATTAGGTGCTTCAAATAAACTGCCTGAACACGGGTCACTTTTCTTTTTTCTGCAATCAAGCCCGGGTTCGCTAAAACCGAGCCAACTCCCAAAAATACACTAAGTAATCCAAGAACAAGGAGTAAGCCCCTAGTTCTTAAATAGTAATGAATTTTGGAATTAAAAAATAACACGGATAATTAAAATTTCTTGGTAATGCTAAGTAGGAAGGTTCGCTCCACTTGCCCGGGTTCGACATCAAGATCGTTGTACATATTTTCAGGATGATCCGGATCTAAGAGATCCCTACCGAACAAGCCGATTTCCCAGTTCTCCTTTGTTTGCCAGATCAAACCCAAATCCAATCTTAAGTAATCGTCTATTGGAATAGGGTTGTACGCAGATGCAATCGTTCTTTCTCCTGTGTAATAAAGACTCTGTATAAAAGTAAGGTTATCAGATAATGTAAGATGAGATGAAAGATTAACCATCGACTCAGGAAAATCATCCTGAGGCTTTGAATCTTTTTTACCCTGTGAATAGGAATAGCCCCCCTTCAAATGCCAGCTCCTTGAATGTTGATAATCAAAAGTCAATTCACCTCCGCTTGTTTTAACATTACTAGTACTGTAAACAGGTGGTCCCGAAAAAACTGCATCTTTTGTATCATAGTGATACAGAGATAACTCAATAAGTAATCGGTCGGAAGGTCTCGTTCGCCATCCGAGTTCAAAGGCATCCATTTTTTCATCATCTAAATTGGGATCACCGGAAAACGATTGGTTTACCCAAAGTGATGTTGCTGGATCCCAAATCCGGGCATAAGAAACGGTAGTATATTGCTCGACAAGAGAGGCTTGGCGATAAGCCCGTGAATAAGCACCCCAGAAAATATTTTGTTCATCTAAAGTGTAAGAAGCACGGATTCCGGGTTGAACGCTCGATCCACTTAAGTCACTGTCCTCAAATTTTGCACCCAAAGATAAAACAACATGATCATTCAGTTCGATCGAATCCTGTATAAAACCTGCAAATCTTTCGAATTTTGCAGGACTGTTTCCATAGTCAATGATAGGAATATCTGTCCTAAAAGAAGCAGTATTCAGGTCAAAAGAAGAAAATGCCCAAGGCGTAGTAACAACCTCATCAACATCGAATGAAATGTGCCTGTACGAAAGTCCAAATGCAATATGGTTAAAATCACCAATCGGTTTATTTGCTTTAAAATCAAAATCGAACTCTTCCCGTTCCCAACTATGACCAATATGACCTAAAGAAGTGTCGTACAACTCTGCATAACCACCAAGTGACCACTCCAAATCATTATCGGTAACACCGGATAACTTTCCCCGAATATGAGACCCATCCTGAGGCATTTCCTCATAATTCTGATAACGAGGAAGATTTAATGAGGAGATGAATTCACCTGAAACAGCGGAACTTTGCCAACTCGTAGGAATCAAGGGTACTGGAAGGTTTGGTAAGCTAAGTGCACTCGCTAGATGAATCGGAATAGGACTGCCGGGGTCCGCAGCATTGTTGTAAAACAAACGGGCGGTAAGATCTAAAACATGTTCCACCCTGCGAGTTGCAAAGCCTCCGGCAATTGTGAGATCTAAATCAGCACCCAATTCTTTATCGAAACGAAAACCGGCTTTCCGTGCATAACCATCATCCCGAGCACCCAGTCCGGAAATTAATTTACCTTCGGAGTATTCCTGGTCACGAACCCAAAAACGATAAAACTCACCATCACCTAACTGGCCACCGTGAACAAAGTCTCCCAAAAATGTCCCGTCGTCCTCGAAAACCAAACGAATGCTATCTCCTTGAGTCTGAGCCGAGTGCTTAGTCACTACATTAACCACTCCACTGACTGCATTCGTACCCCATAAAGATGCACCCGGCCCGCGAATTATTTCCACACGGTCAAGAATTGCAAGTGGTACATCTTCTGTTGTCCAGTT
The DNA here is from genome assembly GCA_018675995.1 of Opitutia bacterium. Lineage (GTDB taxonomy): Bacteria > Verrucomicrobiota > Verrucomicrobiia > Opitutales > Seribacteraceae > Seribacter. The sequence goes on from JABGWZ010000260.1 coordinate 4,320, forward strand.
GATTGTGCCACCCATTAACTGAAGAACTTCCCGACCGTCAACCATGGTGAGAAACTTCTCTGTAGCAGAACCGCTAAAGTTACGCATGGTAACAAAATCATCGTACCCTACCCCACGGGTCGTGTACATACCCGCAACATTGCGGAATGCGTCAACTGTTAACACATGTCCATTACCGCTAATATCATCAGGGCGAATTACATGAACAGAAGCAGGGTTTCGCCAATGTTCCTGCTCATAACCCAGTACGCTCCTGATGGGCATGCGAGAAAGATCAAGAAAATCTAACTCCAACAGCCTTCTTAATTCCGCTTTTTCAAATGGAGATAATTCAGTTGAGTTTGAATCGCCTACAACCTGCCCAAACAGTGAATTCGCAAATGCAATGCACTGTAGAACAAAAACTCGAAAAAGGAGCTTCAATGTAACAGGAAGGGCAAAATCACATCATATCCAAAGACAAATTTGCCGATGAAAAAATATAGACTGTAAAAGAAACAGGATAGCCTATTCTTCCACTACCCCAATCATGGCTTTCAGGATTGCATTCCAAGTCGCAGGATTTTCCAAAGTAGAATTCGGGAACATACAACCATCCCAACAAATATGTTTAATGCCTCGATCCTGAAAATCCTTCAACCAATATTGCGAACAACGTGTAATATCAAGTTTGCCATTTGGATCGTCAGCAGGACAGTGCTTGCCGGTTTTATCATGATCACCCGCTCCGTGGACTTCGCCATCGTTTTGAGCAACATGAAAATCAATTGTCCACGGACGAAGTTTATCTGTCATTTTCTCATAAGCAGAATAAAATTCCTCCTCGGTATAGCCTTCCTGTAAAAGAGCATGCTCAGATGCGTTGTAACCCATTAGGTATAGGTATGTATGAGCTAAATCTGCCTGGAAGCCTAGAGTTTCCGGCATCCCTACGCCTTCAAGTAAATCGAGCATGTCTTTCCAACTATGCATGCCCGCCCAGCAAATTTCACCCTCGGCTGCAAGACGCTCACCATGATCAGCGGCAATTTTGGATGCCTTTGTAAATGTATCAACAATTCGGGCTGTTCCTTCACCAGGGTTTGCTTTCCACTGTTCCACTCCAAACTCGGCAGAATCAATACGGATTACCCCACCCTTACGGGCACCATGTTCATTAAAAACCTTTGCAATCCGACAAGCCATTTTAACCGCATCCAAAAACTTTTCCTGTTGGTCATCGGTGCCCATTGCTGAATCTCCAACCGTACCAGGCCAAACTGGTGCGACCAAAGAACCAATATCAAAGCCTTTGCCTACAATCTGATCGGCAATCCCCTTCAATTCATCATCACTTGCCTCAGGATTTGTGTGAGGAAGGAATAAGAAATAATCAATCCCGTCAAATTTCCTGCCGTTAACTTCTGCAGCAGCCGAAAAATCAAGCATTTTCTCTAAGCTTATTGGAGGTTCCTGACCTTCGTCATCGCCTTTACCAACAAGACCAGGCCACATTGCATTGTGAAGTTTCAAAGAGGATAAACTCATAATTATTTAGGGATTAAGGGTTATAAATTTTATGATATTTGATACACGAGTATAGCTTTAATTCACTATTTTAAATTTCAAAAGATGAGCAACAATAAAAATTAATAGTTGTAAGTTTCTCCTATTGCGAAAACACTAATATAAAACTATCTTAATTAAATCTTAACCCTAAAAATTATGAAATTAGCAAAATTATTACCACTGCTCATCTTATCAGTATTCTTTTTCTCACAGACACAAGCAGCGAAAAAAAATCTAAGTTCCGGAATGGAGGATCTCATCCAAGGGCCTTTACTTAACTCCAATGGTAAGGAAGTGTCCAAAGATGTACTCGCTGGAAAAACCATTGGCATTTACTTTTCAGCACATTGGTGCCCTCCCTGCAGAGGTTTCACCCCTAAGCTTGTTGACTTTAGAAACTCAAACAAAAAAGACTTTGAGGTTGTGTTTGTGAGTTCAGACAGGAGTCCAGCAGCACAAATGGATTACATGAAAGGATCGAATATGCAGTGGTATACCATGCCCCACGGGTCAGATGCTGCAAAAGCCTTAAAAAAGAAATATGAAGTTCGCGGAATCCCCTCATTGGTTATTGTATCTGCCGACGGAAAAACGATAACTAAAAATGGAAGGGGCGATGTTACCTCAAATGCAAAAGGGGCAATAAATAACTGGAAAAAGAACTCATAATCTCTTTAAACCCTTAAATCAACCTGTCCCTAGGGGCAGGTTTTTTTTAATGCAAAAAAACACTCCCTCACTAAAGATTTCAGAAAAGGACAACCTTTTGGTTGCATTAAAAGATCTCATGCCCGGACAGCAGATAATTACGGATAATAAATCGCTCAACTTAACTGAAAAAATTCCGGCTAAGCATAAATTTGCCGGCCAAAATTTCTCTGCCGGTGACTTGGCTTATATGTATGGCGTGCTCGTTGGAGAAGCAACCTGCCCGATCCAAGCAGGAGATCGAATCACCATCGAAAACCTGATTCATCGATCGGCAGAGTTTTCTGAAGGCAAAGGGAGTAAATCCTGGACTTACCCATCAACTAAAAAGTGGAAAAACAAGACTTTTCTTGGATACCAGAGAAGTGATGGTTCGGTTGGAACCGCTAATTATTGGTTAGTTGTGCCTCTGGTCTTTTGCGAAAATGGAAATATTGAAATCCTTAAAAGATCCATGACCAAGGCACTGGGCTTAAACAAAAGGTCACAGTATGAAAGTTTTGCCGAAGAGTTGGCCAAGGCCTACCAAAATGGTGATTCACCCGCTAATGTCTCACTTCCATTAGAAAACACTGCCCGCCCCTCCCCTATTTTCCCTAACATTGATGGGGTGAAATTCCTGACCCATGGTTTGGGCTGTGGCGAAACAAGAGGCGTATCCCATGAGCTTTGCGGATTATTAGCTGGATATGCCTGCAATCCAAATGTCGCAGGCATAACCATCCTCAGCCTTGGTTGCCAACATGCTCAGGTCTCCATTATGAAAGAAGAGATCTCCAAAAGATGTGCAAATTTCGACAAACCATTCTTAGTATTTGAACAGCAGAAATATCCGTCCGAACGGGAGATGCTGGAAAAAGCGATTCGGCAAACATTTGAAAACTTAGCTGAAATTAACAAAACTGAACGAACGCCTGCTCCCCTTTCAAAATTATGCCTTGGTATGGAATGTGGTGCATCTGACGGGTTTTCCGGAATTTCTGCCAACCCTTGCATTGGACAAGTTGCCGACTTGACTGTTGGGTTGGGAGGAAGAGTAATACTTTCCGAATTTCCTGAACTTTGCGGAGTGGAACAGGAAATTGTCAACCGTTGCGAATCCACGGAAATTGGAAACCGATTTATTACAATCATGAGAAACTATGAGGAACGGGTTAAAGAAGCCGGTTCTGGATTTCACATGAATCCATCTCCAGGTAATGTGAAAGATGGGCTTATCACAGATGCAATTAAATCAGCCGGGGCCGCTCGCAAAGGAGGCACTTCTCCTGTGGTTGATGTTTTTGACTATCCTGGTTGGGTAAAAAAAGACGGACTTTCACTTCTGTGTACTGCCGGCAATGATGTTGAATCTACCACCGCAATGGCTGGTGCCGGAGCAAACTTAATCCTTTTTTCCACTGGCTTGGGTACGCCTACTGGCAACCCTATTTCACCGGTTATTAAAATTGCAAGTAACTCCACCACTGCCCAATCTTTCATTGAGTACATCGACTTTGATACTGGTTCAATTATAGATGGAAGCGAAAGCGTGGAATCACTGGGGGAAAAACTTCTCGAGGAAGTCATTGCCTATGCATCCGGAATTAAAAAAACAAAAGCCGATTTACAGGGCCGAGATGATTTCTTGCCATGGAAACGGGGTATGTCTTTATAGTTAGAAATAATTATGAATAAGTTAGATGATAAAGTTGCTATCGTAACCGGAGGCGGAAAAGGGATTGGCCGGGCGATCTCACTCCGTTTTGCTAGTGAAGGAGCAAAAGTCGCCATTTGGGAAAAAGATGTTGATGCGGCAGTTGAAACCTCCAAGCAAATTAGTGATTCAAGTGGAATGGCTGTTAGCATTGAATGTGAGATTTCGGATCAAAGTTCCGTATTAAATGCCCTCAAGGAAACGATTGATGCATTTGGTAAGCCCACGCATTTAGTTAATAATGCAGGGATTGCTCATGTAGGAACAGCGACCACTACGACCGAAGAGGATTTTGACCGGGTAATGAATGTGAATACCAAAGGACTTTTTCTCTGCTTGCAAGCGGTGATCCCAGTGCTGGTAGATAATGGAGGAGGAGTCATTCTCAATCTGGCCTCTATCGCATCCCGGCTAGGTATTGCGGATCGTTTTGCCTACTCAGCCAGTAAAGGCTCGGTACTGGCCATGACTCTGAGCGTGGCCAAGGACTATGTTGAAAAAGGCATTCGCTGTAATTGCCTCTGCCCAGGACGGGTACATACCCCTTTTGTCGATGGTTTCCTGGAAAAATATTACCCTGACCAAAACGAGCGGGATCAAAAATTCACCGAGCTTTCCAAGTATCAGCCAATTGGGCGAATGGGAGAACCCGAAGAAATTGCATCTCTTGCCACTTTCCTCTGCTCAGAAGAAGCATCTTTTATTACCGGTGGTGCCTACGATGTGGACGGTGGAACCATGACTTTACGCTAACTCAACTTATTTATGAAACTTATCAGAAAAGGTGAACCCCTAGAAGAATCTCCCGGACTTTTGCTTCCGGATGGCCGAGAAGTCGATGTGTCTTCCTTTGGAGAAGACTATGACGAAGTCTTTTTTGAAACCGACGGTTTGGAAAGATTAAAATCCTGGTTACACGAAAATGAAAACGATCTGCCCCCTTTCCCTGAAGATATAAGATACGGATCACCTATCGCTCGCCCGAGCAAGATTGTATGTATCGGATTAAATTATGATGATCATGCCCGTGAGTCGGGAATGGAAATTCCACCCGAACCCGTCATATTTTTTAAAGCTACCAGTTCTTTTTGCGGACCAAATGATAATCTGATTCTACCAAGAGGTGGTGATAAAACAGACTGGGAGGTCGAACTTGCATTTGTTATCGGGAAACGAGCAAGCTACGTCGTGGAAAGCGAAGCCATGGATTATTTAGCCGGCTACGCACTTCACAATGATTACAGTGAAAGAGCCTTCCAACTCGACCGAAGCGGCCAATGGGTCAAAGGAAAAAGTTGTGACACCTTTGCTCCGTTCGGTCCCTGGCTGGCAACTCAGGATGAAATCAAAGATCCAAATAACTTAAAAATGTGGCTCAAGGTAAATGGAGAAACTATGCAGTCGAGTAACTCTTCCAATCTCCATTACAAGATTCCATTCCTTCTCAGTTATGTAAGTCAGTTTATGACGCTCTTGCCCGGTGATATCATTTCTACAGGTACTCCTCCAGGTGTGGGCATGGGTATGGATCCACAGGTTTATTTACAGGCAGGAGATTTGGTGGAGCTTGGAATTGATCAGTTGGGAAGTTCAACACAGAAAGTTGTTCCCGCGGTATGAACCTTAATCTCGAGGGCAAAGTCGCTCTCGTAACGGGAGGAGCAAAAGGAATTGGTGCGGCGATCGTTCGTTCATTTGCTGAGGAAGGTGCTGTGGTTTCAATCGTAGACCGGAATCCGGAAGTGGCTCGAGTTCTGGTTAATGAACTCGAGCAGTCTAATAAAAAAGCTTTTTCGGTTCCAACTGAATTAACCGATATGAATGCCTGCAAGCAGGCGATTGAGGATACGATCAGAAAAGCGGGCCGGCTCGATTTTTTGATTCATAATGCAGGGAGTAATGATGGTGTGGGCTTAGATGCTCAACCCGATAAATTCATGGAATC
>JABGWZ010000027.1 GCA_018675995.1 Opitutia bacterium
AACCCATCCACCGGGTGCCTTACCCTGTGACATATGTCCATAGGCATAATTTTGTAAAAGCACATCATCTTTCCAATTTGTGGGGATTCTTGAATTGAGAAATTCTGGCGGTCTGGTTGCGTTTCCAGCGATGACATAGATACTTTTTCCATCAGGAGAAACAATTATGGAGTGAGGGCCATGCTCGCCACCACCAGCCATTTCGGCAAGAAATTCTTCTGGGCCAAGACTACCATCTGGTAAAACCTTGGCTCGTGTTAATTTACGATTTCCCATCATGTAGAGATGATCAAAGGCATAAAGCATACCATAGACAGAAGACTCGACATTGAGTTTTTTAATTTTGCTTTCGTCAAATTCTTCTCCGGACTTAGGTATTTCTACAAGGAAGGTACCAGCTTTTTGCTGGTCTGAAACAGTTAATCGACCCTTTTTATTAAAGGCCATGGAGATCCATGAACCAAATTTTTTCTTATCCACTTCATAGATAAGATCGACTTTAAATCCAGGGGGAACCAGTAGGCCTGTTGAGGGATCCTCAATAGGTTTTTCCAAAGCTGGCACTCGATATTCTCCAAATGATATGGAGAATGGGATTACAATGCTTAATAGAAGAAGTTTAATTTTTTTCATGATGTAGTAAGTAAATAAAAACTATTTGATTTCTAATTTTGAAAAAAGCCTAAAGTAAAGCTGGCTTGAGATTAGTCTATGAAGGAATGTGTCTGGTTTTCGCGAACTTTTTTTGTGTATGTTTTACCATTGAGCTTATAACTGAGTTCAAGAACCTTAACTACACCGTTTGCTGGGTCTGCTCCTGCAATTTCGTTGTTCATGACAAATATATATTCCCTTTGATTAATTTTATTCTGAATAATCGATTGAACATCCATTTGTTTATCTGGATTTCCTTCCTGGCCGTAAACCGCTCGAATAACTTCAATGGCTAATTTTTTGGTTGAACGATAGACCTTGTGTTTAGGATCACCGGCGGAAACAAAATAGGCGATCAAATCCTTTAATTCATCTGCATTCATAGAATTAATTAAGCCACCGGGCATCATGGAAATTTTGGAACCTTTTTTGGATGCCACTTTGGATTTATCAATCTTTGTGAAAGTAAGGGGCTGGAGACCAGACTGGACAAGTGAGTAGTGATCTTTTTCTTCCGAGACGATTTTGCCAATAACTAAAGAGCCGTCTTTCATGGTAAGTTCATGCTGTTCAAATTGATTGGATACTACCATGTTTGGATGAATGGTTGATTCGAGCATAGATTTATAGTCACTCCGCTTAGCCAGGTTAGTCAGGTCTGGGCCTACTCCACCACCTTCGTCTCCGAACCTGTGGCAGGCAATGCAAAGACCAGCAGAAAACATTTTTTTACCATTTGCATGACTTCTTTCTTCCAGGGGTTCCTCGTTTAAAGTTTCTAACGCAGAATTGACAGTCCAAGCCACACCTGGGCCTTGAGCACGTGGAAGTGTTGCCAGGTCAATACCTTTGATTTCTCCGGTTAGATATTTAAGGGTGAACCTGTCCTTTTCGGGAACATTTGTGATGGCAGATTCGCGGATCTTTTGTAAGTAACCCGCAAAGTAATGTCCTCCTTTTTTGGAGAGTAAATCCTTGAGTTCTCCAAGGTAAGATTTGCGTTCTTCCATTGACCATCCGCTAGTCACATCTTTCAGGCAGAAGAGAAAGTGAATGTTAAGGATATTGGGAGACACTTCTTCACTCATGGTAGTAAGAATTCTTTTCCCGTAATTGTTTCCTCGTTTCATTATCTCAGGATCAAAGTCGGGAATCTGCGCCTTGGTTGTTTTCAGCAAAGCTATTGTCTTTCTGACAACAGCGGGGTGTTGGAGGAAAGACAGTACACGGCAGAGTTCCTCATTTAAATTATCGTCCTCGCTTGGGTAGTGGGGATCTAATTGTTCCCCGATGGCATCTATTTGAGATTGGCTAGGCTTTCCAGCACGACTCATGATTACAGAATAAGTCCGGAGCAGAGCAAGCTTGGCTGCTTTGTCTAATTTGAAAAAGTTTACTTTGATCAAGCGATTAATACTGGGTTCCATGCTGTTGGAATGATCGCATCGGGCTAGTCCAAGAAGAGCGTGAATGGCAGATAGATCTTTATTTTCAGCGTAGGCTAGGTTTGCCCAGTTTTTGGGATCCTGCCACTCGATTGCAATACGAGCGGCATAGCGGAGGTGGTAATCCTCACTTTGAAGATAGGGCCATGCGGTTTCAATGGCCTGCGGATTGGCTTTACCATGAAAGGATTCGAGCATGTGTCGGGTCTTTCTTGCTTTTGCGTGTTCGCTTGTCGTGTCCAAATTTGAGAGAGTAGTGGATTCTTTTCCAACATAGCGGACACGATAGAGGTAGGACTGTCCTTTTCTTCCTCCAACGCAGAAATACATATGCCCATCTGGGCTAATATCGACATCGGTGAGGGGTAGGGATCCATCGATATTTGTGACAAAAGTTCGGGTTTCTCCTGTGTATGATGATCCTTTGGGAGTGAGGTGGAGCGAATAGATCGTAGCAAATGTCCAATCGCACAAAAACAGGGCATCCCGGTAATGAGTGGGAAATTTAGCATTGGTGCCTGCAATCACCCCAGTCGGACTGCCGGGTCCGATATCAAGAACTGATCCAATGGTGTCTGGGAAATATTTTCTCCATTTTTTAGATGTTGCACGCCATCCACTTTCTCCCCCGGAAATTCCGTGGTTAATACGGGTCGGGCGATACCAGGGAGTTCCCATATCCCATTCCATATCTGCATCGTAAATAAACATCTCACCATC
>JABGWZ010000004.1 GCA_018675995.1 Opitutia bacterium
TCGTGATAAATCAAGAAACCTGGCTGACAAAAATCAGATATCTACTGTCATTAAACTTATTCCTGAAGTTCAACAAATGATGAAAAAACTCATTAAAGAGTCAAAACAAGCTTAATAAACCCAACCATGAACCAGAACAAAATCAGACTTGTCGCATTTTGCTTTATATTGGGATTCGTTTTTTCAAAACATTCCTTAGCAACAGATAAGATCATTGCCCACCCCAACTCGGAAGAATTATTAGATGAGTTGAATATTGTAAGGGACCTGAAACAAAAAAAACATGATCATTTTGAAATAAATAAATGGAAACCGAGTTTCCGGAAAATCCTGGAGGAAAACGGGGAAAAATGGTCAACGACTCATCGGCAGGCGAAAGACTCTTTGGAAGAATATCTATCAAAACTTGCTTCGGCTTATATAAACCTACCCGAAAGTCACCCCTCCTTCCAGAATGTTAAAAGTGAATTACTATCCCAACACCCGAAATACAATAAAAAGAAACTTACCGAATCTTACAAAAATCATCTAACTCTTCTGGCAAATACTTTCCATAACGAATTAATTAAAGAAAAGATCTCACAAAAAAAGGCATCCTTTTTAGCCGACCTAATCAAACCAACTGGCTCTATAAAATTTGAAGACCGGATGCGCCTAATCGGGATTACAGTCGAACCACAAAGTTGGATTATCCAAGCCGCTTACTCTCTCGCTCAGTTACGGGCAGGGAATATCTCAACAGCGAGAAAAGAAAATGTGAAACTTTTACGAAAATCAGAAAAACTTTCCCCAAAAGGAAATAGAGTAAATTACAGAAAAGAGGGCGATGTGCGAACCTATCAATCTCTTTATCGGGAGTACCTGCTTCATCGTGCATTAATTGAATCTCATGCAAAAGAAAAAGTTTTAGCTAAAAAATACCTGACTCGATCTCTAAAAATCGAAGAAAATAAAGAAATTAAAAGTGAGCAGAATCTAATAATCCACGAAATCAATTCACTTTCTAACCCATAATTTCAGAGCGAATTTGATCTAGTTCAATGATTTATTTACAGATACTTTCGCTAATCTCACTGATTGGCTTTAGATCTTTCTTGATCAATCAATCCCAAAAAATTCAGCCTCACGGTAGCAGTTACCCGCTTGGCCCATGATATTGAATCAGCGGCCCTAAAACAGGACGCACCAATTAGCACTGGCGTTGTGTTAGTATCCCGAAGCTTTTACATATAGAAAAAAAGTAGGTAAATCCACTTATTCATTAATACAAAAAACAGACATTCCGTGGAACTACTCTCGTGGCAGAAAAAGCCTCGAGGGTAACAAAACTATTGAAATCATACCGACCCGATAGCCCAGCGGATAATTTTCTCGACCTAAATAATACGTCCACACAAAGTAAACACATAAAAAGCCTAACATCTCATGAATAAATTTATCTTACTTCCCGTCGTTCTCCTCGCTCCCCTTTTCATCCAAGCTCAAACCTTTCTATCCCTACAACTAGAAGATCTAACATTTAAAGACGGGCAGGAAACTCCAACTTCTTTCAATGTACGTAAAAGTTTTTCCAGGGAATTACGAAAGTGGATCAATCCCCCCGTTCCCTATCTACGAACTTCTGATGCCAAAAGATCCTTCATTCATATCGTCAGCCAAGGAAACAACCCAACCAACTTACCCACAAGTGCTTTGCGAATATGCCTAGTGAATCCAAAACCAATTGTAAATGGATCACTTTTTATTCCAAACAACGATAATGAACTAAGCGAACATCCCTTCACCTTTGATCGAAAAAATGCCAAGAACCTTTCTCCTGAAAAAAAAAGTGAAACCTCCTATCAGAAATATAAATTAGATTACTATCGCAAACTTCAAAATCTTGATATTCCAGGGACTGCATGGTTCAGGCATCAGTCGGAACAAGCGTCCGACAGACTAGACAAACTTCTTCCCCTGGAAGAAAAGAAAAGTGAACTCAATCATACAAACCGCTTTGTCCGACCAGTTCGCAAGCGTGGAATCGAGCGACAGATGGACCTTTTTTCAGGCGGGCGAGCAATCAGTGAAAACCTTCAACTGGATCGCGAGTTACGTTTTTCCAGCGATGAACAAAACCGGACAATTCCAATTTCCTCAATCAAAGGTATAACCATTGATGAAATGCCATGGAAAGAATTGATCGGAGACGCGAAACCAGAACTTGATCCACTTGCCAATGCCCTGCCCTCCGATCAGCACGCACTCTTTTTTCCATCTTTTCAATCGATGATCGAGGTAATGGACAAAGCAACTCTTTGGGGAACGCCACTCCTTCGACTGAGCGAAGGGCGTGCAGAAAGTGCCCGCTCGAGAGAGAAATACCGGGACCAACTTTGCCTTCCTGACACAGAACTCAGTCGTTTACTTGGACCAAAACTTATTTCCTCTGTGGCCATGACCGGAAGTGATCCATTTCTTCGCACCGGAACATCACTCACCATATTATTCGAGACTAAGCAAACTGATGCCCTTGTTGCAGCTTTGGCACTTCGTAGACTCGAATCTTCGCAAAAGAATAAGAGGGCAAAAAATGTTAGTGGTATCCTCTCTGGAGTAAAATATGTTGGGCTCGTTGCTCCGGGAGACATGATTAAATCGTATTCCGCCACTGTGGCTAAAAATATTGTGGTGATCACGAATTCACTCAATCAGTTAAAGCACATCATCCATGTCGCCCAGAACAGGAAAGCAAGCCTCAGCTCACTTGAGGAATATCACTACTTCCGTCAGCGCTACCTGCGACCACCCGCCCAGCAGGAACATGCATTCGTCCTGATCTCCGATGCAACGATTCGAAGGTGGTGCGGACCAGAATGGAGAATCGGTGCCTCCCGCCGAACCCGTTCTTCATCCGCTCTCGCTGAACTGCAGGCACGCAATGAATCGGGCACGTCACTCAATGCAAAAGATTTTCCTGAACTCGGTAAGGTAAAACTCATAAATGGTCGTGTTCATAGTCCCCGCTTTGGCAATCTTACCTTCCTTCGCTCGGTCGAGGATTTGGGCATTACTAAAATTACAGAGGAAGAAAAAAGGGCATATGTATTCTTTCGCGACCGCTACCAAAGTCATTGGTCAAAATATTTTGACCCCATCGCAGCCCGTCTTTCCATTAAGGAAGGAAAGATTTCGGGTGACCTAACCATTCTTCCCCTGATCGGTGGAACGGATTATCGGCGAATGGTCAGTACAACTGGCGATGTCAAACTAAAGGGCACCTCCGGCGATCCCCACCCACAAGCACTACTCCATTGGATCACCGCCCTGGATATGGATTCACCCGAGTTAAAACAGGTAAGTAATTTTGCTTCGATCATGGCTCCATCCCTGGGAGCGGGTGCTTTTAGTTGGATTGGGGAGTCTTACTCAGTATACCTCGACCAATCCCCTTTCTTTAAGGAATTGGGTAAAGCCTTCTCAAGGGGCGGAGAAAAAGAAGCCGGAGAATTCATGGAAAAAAACTTCGGTCGTATTCCTGTTGCACTGAATGTTGAAGTGAACAACCCCTTCAAATTAACTGCATTCCTGGCAGGCTTTCGTGCATGGCTCGAACAGACTGCTCCCGGTATGACCGTATGGTCGAATCATTCTCACAAAAAACAGGGATATGTTAAAATTGCCCCCGGACAGAA
>JABGWZ010000176.1 GCA_018675995.1 Opitutia bacterium
AATCGGACAGGGTGCTATGATTGGTGGATTGTCGGAAATATCGTTGGACATCCCCCCTCAGGTTTTGGTTTCCGGTAGAAATTTAATTTCTGGGCTCAATCTTATTGGAATGAAACGTCGCAAAATTCCCCAATCCGCAGTTTCTGAAATCAAAAATTGTTTTCGTGAGGTCATGGAGAATGGAAACTTAAAAAAAATAGCGAAGCAAATACTCAATAGGAAACCAACTCCATCCGGAGATGTAACTTTGGATTTTTTAAATTTCTTCCTCACGGGCAAACGCGGTTTTGCCCGACTCTCCAAGAAAAAATCACCTCAAGTGGATAGATGAAATTGCCATGACCATACAACAGGAGTATTGAATGTTCATTTTATGCTTACAGAAGTTGATTATTTAAAGGCCAATGAAAAATTGGTTCGGCTAACCCCCAAAGCTGCCGAAAAGATATCTCAACTAATTGACCGTGAAAATTCGGGTAATTATCTTCGGATTCGCATTACAGGAGGTGGTTGTAATGGACTTTCCTACAAAATGAAATTTGTAGAGGTTGGCAAAGCGGGAGACTTATTTGTTGAGAGCCAAGGCTCTGGTGTTTTGGTAGATTCTAAGACTGCCCTTTATTTGCGTGGTACTACTTTAGATTACTCGGATCAATTGGTGGCAGGTGGGTTCAAGTTTTCCAATCCCAATGCAAAAGCAAGTTGTAGCTGTGGTGAAAGCTTTAATCTCTAAATGTTCAAATTGTAATTAAATGTTGCAAAGGGGGTAACTAGATAGGATAGATTAGGCTTTTATTTTTAAATTTCCCTCAACCCTTATGCATAAATCAAACTAACCACATGGCACCTTCACCACGTGGTAAAAATAATAAAAGGCGGTATAATAACCGCAATTATATCCGAAAAAACGATAAGATCCGTGCTCGTGAGATACGCGTGATCGGAGCAGATGGTGAAATGCTGGGGGTTATGCCTCCAGAAGAAGCACTAAAAATTGCCAAAAGCCACGCCTTAGACTTAGTAGAAGTTGCTGCCAATGCTCAACCTCCAGTCTGTAGAATCCTTGAATTTGGTAAGTATAAATACGAACTTAGTAAGAATAAGAAGAATAAGGAGAAAGCGGCTAAGCGCGTCAAGGAAGCTAAGTTTAGGCCAAGGATTGAAGAGCACGATTATGTAACGAAGTTGCGACGTTCAGAAAGGTTTTTACACCAAGGAAACAAATTAAAAGTTACTTTGATGTTTCGCGGTCGAGAGATGGAACATATCAATATAGGTATGGATGTTGTCCGTCGTGCCATCAAAGACTTATCGGGAGTTGGTCGTCCGGATGACCAACCCAAATTAAACGGACGTTTCATTATCGTTAGTCTTTCGCCACTTCCCCAGACTCAGCGTGTTTTAAAATACAACAGTGTTGAAGAAGCTGAAACCGAGGTTGATGAGGAGGAGGACGAGGATGAAGTCGAAGAAACCGTTGAAGAGGTAACCGAGGGCTAACGCTTTTCGGTCCCGATCGCAGATGGGGATTAAATTTTTTTTACTGGTTGGGTTAGGCGGTGCGTTAGGTTCTGTATTTCGAGCTTTAATCTCCCACGCATTCAGCAACCATTCCCCAGTAGCAACCGTACTCGCAAATCTTGGGGGAGCCTTTCTAATTGGTTACCTTGTTAAATGGGGAGCTAATCATTCTGGGGGAGAACTATTTCGAGCCTTTTGGATTATTGGTATATGTGGTGGGTTCACCACTTTTTCAACTTTCGGACTAGACCTATATGGATTACTTCAGAAAGGTTCCTGGTTACCAGCAACTAGCTATTTTTTGGCTAATTTTTTTGGCACATTAATTTTTATTTGGTTGGGGTTTAAAACGGCAAGTTTCTAGGTAAAGTTCCCATATTGTAGAATTCCATATAATTCTATTTCTATAATGTAGATACTGATCTATTTCTTGCTCTAAGTAAGTATATTTGGAATATTATAGGAGTGTATAAATTATACATAAGCCTTCTTTCTTTTATTGTTTTATCTTCATTTTCTTGGGGAGGAGTTGTTGGAAACCCATTTCTCAGACCAGATTCCAACCGTCCGCCTCCAACTATTAGTTCTACGCCCCCGCCTCCTAAACCAATGATTGATCCGGCATTTGCAAAGGAAATTGAATTTCGGGGATATTTTCTACTCAAAGGCATTCCACATTTTTGTATTTTTAATAAAAAATCTAATTTTGGGGAATGGATAAAACTTAGCGAAAAAACTTACGAGGAATATAAAGCACAATCCTTTGACCTTAAAAGTG
>JABGWZ010000169.1 GCA_018675995.1 Opitutia bacterium
ACCTAATAACCCATGCATCAATACGAAAGGACTTTCCCCATCTCCATGAATTTCAGAATGTAACAAGGGTGGGGATTTCAAAATAATTCAAGTTGAGAGGGATCTGTTTTTTTCTGAACGGCTTTGGTTTTCCCCATAACTGGCTTTTTGACCGGAGGGGGTGACTTACTCTCACTCTCAGAAATAGAAGCTTCCACTTCTGGATACTCCGAAGTAGGAAGCGGAGCCGAATCACCGTGCTCAAGAGTAGCAAGAATTTCTTTCGCCCTGCTGACCACACCTTCAGGCAACCCTGCTAGGCGGGCCACCTGAATACCAAAGGAACGACCAGAAGCACCGGGAGTGACCTGACGAACAAAGATAATTTCATCATTCCATTCCTTGACCGCGACTGAAAAATTCCGAAGACGTGGAAGAGAATGAGCCAATCGGGTCAATTCATGATAATGAGTCGCAAAAAGCGTTTTGGGGCCTACTAGGCCTTGACCATGTAAATGCTCAACCACCGCCCATGCTATACTTAATCCATCGTAAGTACTGGTTCCCCGACCAATTTCATCCAAAATAATCAAGCTCGAAGAAGTACAATTATTTAGAATATTAGCAGTTTCATTCATTTCCACCATAAATGTGGAATTTCCACGGGCTAATTCATCACCGGCACCGACACGAGAAAAAATTCGGTCAACCATACCCAAGCGACAACTTTTCGCTGGAACGGCACATCCAACTTGAGCCATTAATGTAATCAGAGCAACCTGCCGTATAAAGGTCGATTTACCCGCCATATTTGGCCCCGTAATTAAAGAGATCTGCTCATTATCTGATGAAAGGAAGCAATCATTGGGAACAAAAGCATGAGTACCGGCAAGTCCCAGGCTTTCCTGCTTCAAGACCATTTCAACCACAGGATGTCGGCCCTGCACTATTTCCATTTCTTTGCTCTCTTCCACGAATTCAGGCATACAATAATCACGGTCACGCATAATCGCGCCCCAGGACGAGAATAGATCAATCTCAGCCAAGACCTGAGCCGTTCGAGCTATAGCATCTGCTTCGTTCAGTGCTAATTCAACGACAGCTGTAAAAAGTTCCTGTTCCTTTGAAACAGCACGCTCTTCCGCATTGATAATCTCTTTCTCTTTCGTACGCAACTCATCGGTGTAATAACGCTCGGCATTGGTCATCGTTTGCTTACGAACATAGTGATCTGGAACAAGGTTTAGGTTAGCCTTGGTCACTTCAATAAAATACCCAAAAGCACCGTTATATTTAATTTTTAAATTATTTATGCCGGTTTTTTCTCTTTCCGATGCCTCTAATTCAAGTATCCAACGCTTACCTCCACTACCAAGCTCTCTAAGTTTGTCGAAGTCTTCATCGTATCCTGCACGAATAACCCGTGCTCCATCTGCTTTTACATCGACTTTTATATCAGCGGGTAATTCTTCTTCCAATGCACGGTCTAAAATTTCACATAATTTATCGAAGGTCTGCACATTAGCTGCAAGTTCAAGAATTGCCGGATATCGATCACCTAACTCAAGAAGGCACTTAACAACTGCGGGCAATCCACGAATCGTCCCCCGTAATCCACCGAGTTCACGTGGGCGCACCAATCGGTTACGTAATCTACCTAGAATTCTTTCCAGATCACTTCCGGTTTTCAAAATCGATGCCACCTCCTCAACTGCTCCCGGAGCCCGGGAAAATTCCAACACGCAGGATTGTCGACGATGAATTTCTTTCAGCTTCCTTTCCGGACTCGAAAGGTAGCTTTCAAGAAGACGGGCACCGGCTGATGTTACAGTGTTGTCAATGGCATCTAAAAGGGAACCCTTTCGGGTCTGTGCAGATGTTTTAAAAACTTCAAGGTTTCGTTGAGTGGCAGGATCGAGTAGGAGAGAATCTTCTGTGCAATATTCCTCAATTCTCGAAAGATTCCCAGGTTTTCCTTTTAAAACATCCTGTGCATATATCAATAAAGCACCCGCAGTTCCCAAAGCATGATGCTCGAGGTCCAACCCAAAGCCTTCCAAGTTCATTACTCCAAGCCCCTCCATCACCTCACGGGCTCCTGTTCGCTGATCAAAATCAAAATCTGGTCTTTCAGTTAAGGTAACTCCAGAAAATAAACGATCCAACTCCTCTGCGATCAGAGCACCATCCTCTAATTGTGACACTTTTTTGTTCAACCCTTCGGGGATCAATACTTCACGTGGAGATAAGGCTCCTAATACAGAAAGAAAATCCCGTGGTGATTCACTCCGGGCCAAAAAGAATTTCCCTGTGGACAAATCAAGCCAGGATGCAAAAGAACCTTTCCTTCCAAAGTCTACTGCGAGAAGAAAATGATTATGCCCTGCGTCTAACTGGCGATCTTCCAATACAGTTCCCGGTGTCAGAATTCTTGTAATACCCCTCTTAACTAATTTCCCAGTTTGAGCAGGTTCCAACTGATCACATATCGCTACTTTTTGCCCTCCATTAAGCAATTTTGTTAAATAGCCATCTGCCGCGTGTGAAGGAATACCAGCCATAGGCATGTCATGCCTTTTTGTTAAGGTAATACCGAGTAAAGCAGCTCCCCGTTCAGCATCACGCTCAAACATTTCATAAAAGTCACCGAGACGGAAAAGAAGCAGTGTATCATCATTCAGACTATCGCGGGCTTCGCGATACTGTTTCATCATAGGTGTCTCTTGGGCTTTTTTGCTCATAAAAAGTAAACAAGCAAGCCCTAGATTAGCTTTTCGTCAAGGCAATGAATCAATAATTTTAAAAACTTCAGAAATTTGCCCCAAGTCCAAACTCAAGCAGGTGCATGGTAGATTCATCAAAATCGCCTTTGGAATAAAGACCGAGAATTCGGTAAGCAACAAAAACATCAAGGTCTTTTTTCATCTCATATCCTAGGCTAAACAGGAAATCGTAAGTAAAAATAGTTTCCGAACCTAAGTAAGTCGTAATCGTCCCTAATTGGTCTAAGCTAAGAATATCCTTTCGGTTGGCAAATCCGACTCCAGTAGCAAGGCGGAACCATCCTCCTTCACCGAATGGCAAGCCATATCCCAATCTCGCCCCACCATTAAATAATTCAGACTGACCACTAGCATGCCTTGGAGATGAGTAAGGGAATGGAAAAACTGCTTTCTTAAATTCAGTATTAATATAACCATAATGTAATTCTGCTTCAAAATTTCGCCATCGGCGACCGAAATTGATCCCCACAGCATGACCAATTTCCGTCTTAATCTCTGCTGAATGAGATAACCCTTTAAAATTAATATGATGCGGTGGGATCGAAAACCCAATAAAAGGTTGTATATAGTATTTACCCACATGGCTCTCCATGGTTATGAGTTCAACATCATCTTCCAATTTTGCTTCAGTTTCAATCTCAGCAGAAGTGGGGTTTAAAGTGTCCGAAAATGAAATAGATTCATTTTCATCTGCAATCTTAACGAAAGAAGAATTTAAATCTATATCAGAGCTGAGAAAAGCATTTTCATTATTAGTTTCCGAATTCGTAAATGTAGCCAATTTATCAGACAGCGAGCGTGCTCGTTCTTCGATTTGGTCGTAATATGCTGCCCGGTTCGAAACAGTTGAGGACTGGGCTAAAGAAGGAACAGGTATGAGTAAAACCAGACACATCCAAATCCCGAGTAATAAAGACTCTAAATGATTGTTTTGATAAGTTTTGGGCAAAAACTTTAGCACAATAACCCTTTTAATAAAACATATAGCATAGGTAAAGCACTTATATAAATTTTCACATACAACACACGAACCATATCTAATAAGAAGTTTTTTATTCCAAATTAATAATCATTTCCCGAAAAGAGAATATTATTGATTAAATTATCTGCTTGTAGAAATACTTGATTAATTAAATTCTGATTAGAGAATTATAAAGTCCTTCTTTCCTACATGAAACAAAATCAAAAGCCCTCTAAATCATATTGGCACGCCAACCTTTCCATTACGATCAAAGTTCTGATTATTTGGTTTTCTGTTTCCTTCGGATGCGGAATTTTATTCAAAGAAGAACTCGATCAATTCTTTATCGGGGGAGCACCTCTTGGCTTTTGGATGGCACAGCAAGGTTCTATTATCTGCTTTGTTCTTCTTTTAATAGCATATTCATTCCTGATGAATAATTTGGATAAAAAATACGGTTACGACGAGGAGGGCGAATAATGGACCAGACTGTTTGGAACTTTATTTTTATTGGAATAACCTTCGGGGTTTATATAGGAATTGCAATTTGGTCTCGGGCAGGCTCAACCAAAGAGTATTACACAGCTGGCGGTGGAGTCTCTCCATTTGCGAATGGAATGGCGACTGCTGCCGATTGGATGTCAGCCGCCACATTCATATCAATGGCTGGCGGAATTGCTGCAGCGGGATACGGGGCGTCCAAGTTTTTAATGGGGTGGACCGGAGGCTTTGTTCTTCTCACAACCTTAATGGTTCCATACCTGAGGAAATTTGGGAAAGCTACGGTTCCAGACTTTGTCGGTGACCGTTTTTATTCAAATGGGGCAAGGCTAGTTGCTGTAATCTGTGCTATTTTTATCTGTATGACCTACATCATGGGACAGATGCGCGGAGTAGGCATCGTTTTTTCCAGACTCTTTGATATTGAAATTTGGATGGGAGTAATAATTGGGGGAAGCATCGTTTTTTTCTATGCCGGCCTCGGAGGAATGAAGGGTATTACATACACTCAGGTGGCTCAGTATTGCGTGATGGTTTTTTCCTACACCATTCCGGTTATTTTTATCTCAATCATAATTACCGGAGATGTTATTCCACAACTTGGTCTGATTGGAAATTATATTAAAGATGGTGCCGAAAATGCACAGCCATTGTTGCAGAAAGTAAACCAGATTTCCATCGATCTTGGTTTTCAGGAATACACCGCAGGCACTGGAAATACACTAGACCTTTTTTGCATAACTGCCGCACTTATGGTGGGAACTGCTGGACTGCCCCATGTAATCGTTCGTTTCTTCACTGTAAAAAATGTGCGGGCTGTTCGAAAATCAGCTTATTGGACCCTTACTTTCATTGCCATTATTTACTTAACTGCACCGGCTTTGGGAATGTTTGCCCGTACTAATTTCATTGAAGAAATAAACGGCAAAAAATACCAGGAAGCACCGGAATGGTTTAAAAACTGGGAGGCTCAGGGCATGATCGCATGGGTCGATAAAAATAACGACGGTGTAATGCAGTATCGGGCTGGAAATGTTTTTTCTGGAAAACCGTCCTTCGATGAGAACAAACAAAAGGAGGGAAGCCCCAGATTGGTTACCAACGAAATCGACCCGTCACAAAATGAAGTATATTATGATAAGGATATAATTGTACTCGCTAACCCCGAAATGGCTGGCTTACCTAAATGGGTTATAGCCTTGGTAATGGCTGGTTGTGTGGCTGCCGCACTTTCTACCGCAGCTGGGTTATTATTGGTTCTCTCCACATCCATTTCACACGACTTGATGAAAAAAATCCTTAAGCCTGATATAACTGACAAACAGGAAATTCGTTATGCCCGAATGGCCTCGTTTGGCGCTCTTGTAATCGCTGCTTATTTTGGAATCAATCCGCCTTCCAGCTTCGTTGCCAAAACTGTCGCTTTCGCTTTTGGACTAGCAGCATCTTCATTTTTCCCTACTCTGATCATGGGAATTTTCTCCAAAAAAATTAATAAACAGGGTGCGATTGCCGGAATGATCTCTGGAATTGGCTTCACACTTGGTTATATTATTTATTTCCAGTTTCTTACTACCAGCAAAGATTATTGGTTTGGTATATCTCCTGAAGGTATCGGTTTCGTGGGAATGTTTATCAATTTCATTGTCGCTTTTGTGGTTAGCTCGATCACACCGCCCCCGCCCAAAGAAGTGCAACAGATGATTGACGAAATTCGGATTCCTAAGGGTGCTGGTGAGGCATCGGAGCATTAACTAATAGCACCCGTTCTTAGTGCCCTGAATAAACAAACACATACATTTTGCCAAATATGGCTTTACACGAGTACAACCTTCCCCATCTTTTATCATATTCCAACTCTACTCTTTAATTGAAAACATCATGATTGAAAATAGACGAAAATTCATCGCAAAATCAGCGGCATTTGCAACTTTTGCTATAAGTGGAACCAAATCATCAGGAAAAATTATTGGTGCAAATGACCGTGTAAATGTTGCAGTATGTGGAATTAAAGGAAGAGGAACTTCTCATATTGGGGGACACGGAAGACAGAAAAATGTTGTAATTTCACATCTGGTTGACCCCGACACACGGCTCCATGATGCCAGAAAAAAATTCGTTGTTTCAAAATTTAAAAATACACCCAAATGCGTTCAGGATGTTCGGAAGGTATTAGATAATAATGATGTCGATGTAATATCCATTGCCACTCCGAATCACTGGCACAGTTTAATGTCAATATGGGCATGTCAGGCAGGTAAAGATGTGTATGTTGAAAAACCCCTGAGTCATAATTTATTTGAGGGGGAAAAATTGGTGGAAGCGGCAAAAAAATATAAACGCATTGTTCAACACGGCACTCAAAACAGATCCCTGAGTAAATGGTCTGACCTTGCCAACGAGATTGCTTCGGGTA
>JABGWZ010000003.1 GCA_018675995.1 Opitutia bacterium
AATCGGGACTCCTTGATTGTGCTGGTGCCCGTTCCGTCCATGTGCCAAACGACATGATAATTATCCCAGACACTTCCATCTTTACAGTAAATGGGCTGTTGAACTGAATTAACATTTCCCCAGACTGCCTGAAGAGTTGTATTTTGATCAAACTCAGGCAGTAAAACCCAAAAACTAGAAACCCCAGCTGGGTTCCAAGTAACAGGTTCATATTTAAATTCTCTCGATCTATTGTTATCTAAAAATCTTAGATCATAACCAAAAGGGGATGCAAACTGATCATAGGAAAATCCTGAAACAGATGAATTAAATTCAACATAAACAGGGAAATTCGTAAGCGTTTTTTGATAGGTCAACCCTGGAAAAGTAATAGAAGTGGAATATTCCCAGTCGGTAAAATCTGTTATTACAAATTGAACATCCTTCGCATAGGTGCCGTTTAAATTAGATGCTTCAATTCGTGCGGTAACAGCTCCTTGCTCTGTGGGTGCTCCATGGATTAAACCTGATGTGGAATTTAGTTCCAATCCGCTAGGCAAATTTGTAGCGGCAAAGTTATTTGCAACTCGACTGGTGGTGATTGGAAGTTCTAAACTTTGATTTTTTCGAAATGAATAACGATCAGACAAAGTAATTTCTGGCCTATTCTCAAATTTCGGAACATCTGTCTTGTATGGATGGGATTCTGGCATGTTCGCAAGAAGCCCCCATTTCCTAGATAGGTAACCCTGCATTTTTTGAACTTCTTCATCGCTTAATGAATCATCAAATATCAAGATTTCACCTATCTCAACTCCTCCGAACGCAGTAATTCCATCTTGATCACGGGCACCAATTACAAGATCGCTCGAGGTTGTCGGAATTAAACCTCTGTCTTGAATCCTATACTCGAGATTTCCATCCGCCCATTGCGAGCGATACAAAGAACTCTTACGGGCAGTCCAAACATGAGGAAATCCATTGATTAAAGTACCTCCACGTTGACCGTCTCCACCAGTAGTACCACGAACCGTAAAGGTGGCATAATCAGTTGCATCTTTTCTAAACTGCCAGCCGACATTATTTTCTCCTCGCTTCGAAATAATCGATCTCCAATCATTTAAAGTATCTCCTTTTGCTACGACAAATAAAGTAATATCTTCACCGACATTAAAAACATTTGAATCACTGACTCTTAAGTAGTTGTTTAATCCATCAAATTTTAAAACAGGCAGTCCATTCAATGTATCAATCCGTAATTCCGGACCATTACCGTTACCAGCATGCCGATTTGCTCCAGATTTGTCTCGCCATTGATCTACAGTCCCCCCAAACGGTTCGTTACTGAGGTTTCCATCACCATTTACATCTGATGCATCCAACCAAAGCAATAGATCTCTATGTGCAAGAGAGTCCGCTTTAAATTCAAAAGATCCAGTTGAAAAAGACTGTACATCGCTGAATAATGCATCACCAGCAACGTTGCTTGCACCTATTCGATAATAGTAGGTTTCACCCGCTTGTAAGCCGGAAAGGCTTATCGAGAATTCACCCACTGACAAGACGCCAAGTTCAACGCGGGAATCCCAATGGTCATTGGATGAAGAATTGAGTTCAGTAACCTGACCACCATCCTCATTTCCCCAATAAACATATACAGTAGGATCCTCACCACCCAAAATAGACTCAACTTCGAGGTCACCCTGATAAATTACTCCTGTCTCATAAGAGGATAATGCTCGATCATAAACTCGCAGATCGTCAAGTGCTCCCTCAAAATAATCATTATTCGTCCAATGACTTTTTCCAATGTAATGACCTGAACGAGTAATTGAAGACGGTAAATGTCCAAGGACAGAACCTCTCAACTCACCGTTGCGGTATACTTTCATCACCCCTGAATCATCAACCGTACAAGCAATGTGCTGCCACTCATTTAAGGTCCAAAAGTTTGTGACAATTAAAGCACGGTTATTTCCACCTCGACGAATAGACCACTCAACTTCGCTATTACGCCAACGATTTGTAAGTAAAATATTGTCACTATTTTCACCATTACCAAAATCAAAGATCCTTTGGTTTCTCCCTAGGTTCGATTTTCGAACCCAAGCAGTAAAACTAATTGCACCCTCTATCCGAAATGACCCCGCTTGTAAATAAGCTTGCGGACTGCCGTCAAACCGTAGTGCAGTCCCCCATTGCCCACCCATACCCTCCTCCCAGGAAACACCGCCAAAAATCTCTGCAACTGAGCTAAACCCGGTCGAATCATAAGCTTCAGTCCCGGAACCCTCATCAAATCGCCAATGGGCAATCAATCCTTGATTCACAACTGGGAATTCTGGATTTGAAATTTCTTTAACCCCTCCATTGCTGTATACTACTCCGCGAAGTGTTGCAGAACTTGAAGTTATTTCATTTGCTGACAGGGATCCAATAACAGGAGCAGAAACTGTAATGAACTTACCCGATTTATCAGACCAATCAATAAAAGTGTTACCTTTTGCCTGCACATTGTAATAAACTGTTTCGCCGGGACTAAAACCAGTTACAACATGCCCACCAACACCCATTCCCTTAAATCCCAAGCTAACATTATTTTCCCACAAACCTTCATTGCTACCTCTGTCTACCGCCCCCCAATACATAATAATTTCTGGTTCTCCCTCATCGTAAGCCATAAGCTCATAATGAATAGTAGCATTGCTTTCAGTAATAGCAGATGCAGGACGAACATCGACCAAGGGCGGAGTGGGCTCAGTTCCAGTGGTAAAAGATTGGATGGAACCTTTTTCAGCAAGAATTGAAATTTCCACATCCGTCAACTCTGCATCAAAAATCTTCACATCCTGCATATATCCTTTAAATTCGCCCCAGTTGTCTGATCCGGCACGGGCTATCCCCAAGCTAAGAGGGGAATTAACACTGCTATCAAGCCTACCATTATATTGAGTCCAAGTTGTGATTTTATTACCATCTATAAAAAGACTCATCTCTGAACCGTAAACCAACGCCAAGTGGTGCCATTGATTGAGAGATAAACCATCAACTTGAACGCGAACTGAGGAGTCCAACGCTCCAGAGAAACCAGAGTCAACATATACCTCAACCATCGAACCCTGTGTTCCAATTTCAAAATTATCATTATACAACGAACTCGACTGTGCAATCAGGACATTGTCGACTTGGTGGTTAGTGGATTTATTGGTGATATCCTGTGTTTTATGGAACCATAGTGAAACTGTAAAACGGTTGGGCGTATCCATTTCATCAAGGTCACCAAATGTTATAAAGTCATCATCGCCGTCAAAGTGAGCCACATTGCCACGAGTTGGATCAGCAAAAATTGAAACATCACCACCCAACACGCCATCTGACTTTCCGGTAAGGTCAGCAAAACGGCCTTGAGAAACTGAATTGAGAGGCCAATCAAACATGGGGCGAACAGAAAGTGAATTCCCATTGGATGCGCCAGCCGAATTTATCGCCCATGCTCGGAAGTAATAGTTGGTGCCCGGATTTAAGCCAGTCAACAGATAAGATACGATTCCCCGTGAAAGGGTGGTGGTGGAGGTGGGGTTTTGATCCAGTAAAGATTCAACTGTGCCATACTCAAAAGAATATTGTGTTTGCTCGCCACCTGTTTCCAGTAAGTGCGCTTGTAAATTTGCAGAAGTAGAACCAACCTGCAAGGCGTCAAGTGTTTGAATTTCGGGAGCAAGTGGATTTATCTGAATGGTTAAATTACCCTCCGTAGTGCCCCAATAATTTGATCCTGTAACCTTAGCAGTGTAAGTCCCAGCCTTTTCTGGGGTACCATTTATGACTAAGCCATCACCACTAACCGGAGGATTGGTTTTAAACCTGTGCCCAATGGGTAACAACTCTGCCAACCCCCACTTATGGGAAAAGTAACCTTCTAATTTTTCTCGTTCATCTGCAACTATTGAGCGAGGCAACAAAAACAATTCACCGATCAAAAGAGAACCATTTCCGTTTATACGGTCAAAAAGTGCACCGGAATTCCAATTAGCCGAAGAACTTGTATCAATTGTGCTTCCATTAACCCTCAAACTATATTCGTACCGCTTTACTGACCATTCAACCAGAGATAAAAGACCCGAAGAACTGGATGAGTAAATACCGGGATTATTATTATCCCATCGCAACAATGCCCAGTTTCCATTGTTAGCCATTCTCCATCCCTCCGAAGTAAAAAGTTCACGGTTTGCCTGATTTATTCCCGTCTCCCGTCCGACCATAAATACGGTCATTGGCATCGAAACAGGACTTCCAATCATGAGCTTCTTTCCGTAATCAAACGAGGCCATCGATTTCCCAGTCCCTGAATCTTTGACTATTTGAGGTGAGTTTATAAATCCTTGAGACATTGCATGCCTTTGATTACCTGAGGCATCATTCCATGATAAAATTCGATCTGCATCTAAAATAGTTTTGTTTTCCCCTGCAAAATCTCCTAATCCACCACCATAAAGTGATGAAACCTGAGTCGAGTTTAACTCACGACTAAAAATCATCAACTGATCAATACTGCCGTTAAAATCTCCAGTCTGATCAGAATAAGGGCGTGATAGACCGAGCGAGATAGGAGACTCAAGTGAAGAATTAAGCGGACCACTGATTGGATTATTTATGGAAGTCAGGTTTCCATCTAAATATACAGATAGCATGTCTCCGTAACTAAGAACAAAGTGATGCCACAAACCATCTGTAATATTCGTTCCAATTGATGTGAGAGTATGGTCAGTACCATTATCCAAATAAATTTTAACCTCCGACCCACTTGTTCCAATTTCTAAATTGTCATTAAAGTCAGCACTGGCTTGAGCAAACAAAACATTGGAAATCGAGTGGGCAGTTGGGTTGTCCTGTATGTCGCTTGAGCGTTTGAACCAAAGTGAAATAGTAAAAGCAGATGCACTATCCAAATGCTCGATTTTAGGTAAAACAACTGCATCTTTCGAACCGTCAAAGAGTAGTCCACCGTTGAATTTACCCGCGGTCCTAGAAACATCACCAGAGAAACTCCCATGATATCCGTTTCCGGTTTCATCAAAAGTAAAAGTTTGATTCGATTCGTCGAAGGAGAAAACAGCAAGTTGCTCAGAAATTGCAACGGAGCTATTGCTCTCGAACTCTAAATCTGAATAAAAAGTAAAACTTGTGTTCAAATCGGCACGGTACCAGGCAAGGGCACCAGGTATTTCTGAAGGCAAAAATGAACGCTCATTAGACAAACCTTCTGGCAATCCGGTAATTACATATTCCATCCCACCGCTCTCAGTAACATTAAAATCCTGACTTGTTACTTCATTTCCGTAAGTTAAATTAACAATATTAAAAGTGGGAAGGGCAGGGGATTCTACCTTGGAAAAAGATCCTTGCCCTCCTTTCTTAGCCTCATCACGTGGAACAATATAAGACTCTAATCCTTTATCTCCCTTGAAAAGATAAGAAACATCCTCCACGCCGAGAGGTATATTGTACAATCGCACTTCATCGATTCTGCCAAGATAATGATTCCATGAATTATTTATTGGGCTACCATAATCAGCACCGATATTAAGAATAGAAGTATTATTTTGAATTAAATCACCAAGAATCTTTCTTTCATACCTTACATTTGATTCAAAGAACTTCCCATTGACGTAAGTTCTTGCAACCCCTCCAATACCTCCATTCGAACATACAACATGAAACCACTGGTTCCACCCGAGCAAATCATAGTTTCTAACTCCCTGATTGGTGTTAAATGCTTCACCAAATCGGTGGTGAATGTAGGGATAGTTTGGATTATCTGAATTACCTAACATGATAACATAATTCCTGCCAGAACGACCGAAAACACCCGTAAATCCAGCTCCCGAATTTCTTTGAGGATAAATCCATAATGAAACCGTATACTTATCGAGAAGCAGGCTTTCGTTATAGTCGACTATAACTCGGTCGTCTACACCGTCAAAAGAAAGAGCTCCACCCTTTACACCTTCAACGCGTAATGGAGCACCTGTGATGTTTCCATCAAGGGCAGTATCCCCAGTTTGATTGACTGCAACGACAGTTGATTCGTTCTCATCAAATGTCCAGTGAGCAATCAAATCTCCCTGCCTGTAACTATCAGAGTCGGACATGTTATTTTCTCCACCCCCATATAAAACACTCCCCTCGATTAGGGAGCCAGCAGTTAGAAAAGCAACCCGACCACCTCCACCGGCTCCGGCAAGAGAAAATTCTCCGGATGCATCCCCTCCGCGGGCATCTATCATTCCGTTGTTGGTAATACCTGCCTTGGCTTGGATACGAATTGCCCCACCGGAACCGCCGGCTCCTGAAGATTCTCCATTCGGTTGACCATTTCCTCCCCGTACTGAAATTGTCGCATTCACATCAAGAAGAAATGTTCCGTTAATATCAAAACTAATTGCACCACCTCCACCTCCCGGGTTACCTGAGCCAGAAATAGAATGTCCACCACCCGAGCCACCTAGTAGTTTGGTGATAGCTGAATCCCCATAAATTAGACCAGGAACCCCTCCATTAAAACCGCCTGATCCAAGCCCTCCATAGCTTCCACCGCCATTGGATACCCCAATCTCGTAACCTCTGCCTCCACCCGGACCCTGACCGTTTAATGCAGGGTGCACATTTGAATACGAATCTGTATTTCGTAGCCCGCGTCCGGAACTCCAACCGCCAGACCCACCTTTTCCAGAATAAACTCCAAGGATTCCACTTTTTCCGTTTAAAGAAATATCGGTATTAATTTCAGCATCGCCCGAGACTATTAACTCCAGTGCATTGCTTCCCTGAACAACAACACTTACATTTGCTCCTAATTTAAAATTTAAAAACCTAAATGTACAAACCCCGTAGCCAAACCTTTTACCCACAACATCGACATAATGATTTTCAACAATTCCTTTTCCGCGAATCCCAGAGGAATGAAACCAGCTACCACCTGTATCCAAAAGCAGAGTGCCATCCTCAAGTATTAAATCCTGAGGAGACTTTTCTGTTTCTGGACCTATAAAAAGGGTACCAGAAAAGCCACCATATCCGTCACCATTACCAATTCCACCGTTCACATTAATCGAACCTTCAATTATTTCGTTGTCAGAGATGAGGGAAACCCGACCTCCTCCTCCTGCACCTCCAGAATTTGACAGAAACCTTGCTCCAGTCTCACGGGAATCGGCTCCGGATGCGTCACCACCTTTTGCTTCCAGAAAACCATAGTTCTTAATCGTTTCACCAACCAAACGAATTGCACCACCTGAACCAGCTCCACCTGAAAAATAAGCACCCTGACTAGGGTTCACAAATACTGACCCTCCGTTCATCGAAATTTTCACTCCAGGCTGAATAATTAAATCACCTTGTGCGAGTATCTCAATAGCTCCACCTCCTGCGGCTGCTTCTCCCAGATTCCCCATTCCACCGCCTGAACCCCCGATCAGCAAATTTAAATTTCCCGAACCATAGGTAATACCAGAGGGACCTGATGCACCCGGGCCACCTTCACCAGCGAACGAACCTCCTCCTCCAGAAACTCCACTTGCACCTGAAGAACCAAGGCTTGCACCTTTCCCAGGTCCCTGAGACCCGCTAAAACCGCCTAATTGTCCGCGACCTAGTCGAAAACCTTTTAAAGGATCATCTCCATAATGAGCATCATGACCATCCAATAAAGTACCGCCTGGCAAATGAGCGACTGAATCAGCAAATTGAACTGCACCGGACAAGCTCTTTCCTATACTTACATTTCCTTCGCTGGATATACTAAGGGCATTTACACCTTCTAAGATTACCTTGTCTAAATTCGGCCCCAGATAAAAATTGGAATC
>JABGWZ010000002.1 GCA_018675995.1 Opitutia bacterium
GATAAATACAAGAACTTCCTAAATTCAAGAATCTATTTACTCCATATTTCCAAGCGGAATGAATCAAATTCGTATTAACGAGAAGATTTTGATAAATGAAATCTGCTGGGTATGTTTTATTCGCATGAATTCCCCCCACCTTTGCCGCCGCATTAATCACTACATCCGGTCTTTCCCTCTCGATAAACTTTTCAACGGAAGCTTGATCTAAAAGATCGAGCTCATCCCTATTAGCTAAAAGTAACTGGTCATCTGAACTTTGTTCCTTAAATGCCCGGACCAGTGCAGACCCAACCATTCCGCGGTGACCAGTTACAAAAAATTTTCCCATTAAGAAAGATTCGCCTCGGACAGGGCTTTCTCTTGTTGAGCAATCTTCATATCTTCTTCAACCATTAGAGATACTAGTCCCTTAAAGGTAGTTTTAGGCTCCCAACCCAACTTAGATTTTGCTTTTTGTGGGTTTCCAATTAACAAATCAACCTCTGCTGGGCGTTCATATTTCTTATCAAACCCAACATATTCCTCCCAATTCAAATCAAGGCAGGCAAATGTCTCTTCCAAAAATTCGCGCACAGTATGAGTTTCGTTGGTGGCAATTACATAATCGTCAGGTTTGTCCTGCTGAAGCATTAACCACATCGCTTCAACATACTCTTTCGCAAAACCCCAGTCTCTTTTAGAATCGAGGTTACCGAGAATTAACTTCTTTTGTAATCCCAATTTGATACGCGTTGCCGCTCGGGTAATTTTACGAGTCACAAAAGTTTCACCTCGTCGTGGTGATTCATGATTAAATAATATACCGCTACTTGCATGCATATTATATGACTCACGATAGTTCACTGTTAACCAATGGGCATAAACTTTAGCACAGGCGTAAGGCGAACGAGGCCAAAAGGGAGTGGTTTCCACCTGGGGAACCTCCTGTACCTTACCGTACATCTCAGAAGAGGATGCCTGATAATAGCGGACTTTTTCAACCAGTCCAGCTTCCCGAATGGCTTCCAAAATACGCACTGCACCCAATCCGGTAACATCTCCTGTATATTCTGGAATATCATAGGATACACGGACATGACTCTGAGCACCAAGGTTGTAAATTTCATCGGGCTGCAAATTATAAAGTAACTTTACCAGCTGCACAGCATCAGCAAGATCCCCGTAGTGAAGATACAACTTAGTGTCATCAACCAGCGGATCTTTGTATAAATGATCCAAGCGAGATGTGTTAAAAGTGGAAGCACGACGAACAATTCCGTGCACCTCATAGCCTTTATCGAGCAAGAGTTCAGCCAAGTAAGATCCATCCTGCCCGGTGATACCTGTTATTAAAGCTTTTTTCATAAGCTTTTAAAGATACTCATTATCATCAATTCAGTAAAGAATCGAATAATGGATGAGTTCTGAACTCTAGATCATTGACACACGATTCGTTATTCGGCAGAAAAGATAGGATCTTGTCGGGGGATTAGCTCAGTTGGTTAGAGCGCATGCATGACACGCATGAGGTCGGCAGTTCGAATCTGCCATCTCCCACCATTTTATTATAATGTAATTTTCAATGGTTGAATAGCTTGATATTATAATGAGTTTGAAAGATTAATTTATTATTCAAGACAAATTCCTGCTTGCTAAATATATTGTCTGCGTATCAGTATTTGTTTGATTATATGATACAGGAAGTATTTGCAGTTTCCACCTCAATGAATGACTGGCCATTGTGGACTCTATTAATTTCAGCAGCGTGGGTAATTTTAGCAATTTCAAAACTAAAAATCCATCCCTTCCTTGCCTTAATGAGTGCAGCGATATTAGTTGGCTTATTATCGGGACCGCTGCCTGAAACATCCGCGGAAAATAAAGGATTATTTCATGACCGAGTTGAAATTGCCGATTCTGGTTCCAAAGAAATAAATCTTACCCATGCAGTTAAATGGAGCTTGCTTGGCTTTGGTAATACAGCAGGAGGGATCGGACTCTTAATCGCCTTAGCAGCGATTGTAGGCACCTGTATGATGCAAAGTGGCGCTGCAGAAAAAATTGTCCGGTGCTTACTATCTGCTTTTGGTGAAAAAAATGCCGGCTTTGTCTTACTTGCAAGTGGATTCATACTTTCAATTCCAGTCTTTTTTGACACCGTTTTTTTTCTCCTAATTCCACTGGCACGGGCAATGTCTATTCGCTTGGGCGGACGTTATCTTTACTTCGTCATGGCAATCGCTGGTGCTGGAGCCATAACCCATTCAATGGTACCCCCTACCCCTGGTCCATTACTTATTGCTGAGCTTTTAAAAATTGACTTAGGGATAGCAATGATGGCCGGATTAATCGCAAGCCTGCCAATCGCAGTCCTCGTACTCTGGGTATCTGGATATTTTGATCGAAAGTTTGCTTTTCCCATGCGTGAAGTTGCTGGAATCAATAAGGAAGAATTAACTCAAACGATGAACAAAAAAGATGAGGATCTACCCTCCTTGTTTTTGTCTATCTTACCGATCATTTTACCAGTTGTACTTATTTCCACACTTTCGATCTTAAAAGTTACTATATTGCAAGATGCAGACACCGCTTTTCAGGAATCCTTTACTAAAAGCACTTTATTCCAAGCCCTCACATTCTTAGGGGAACCAAATATAGCCATGGCACTGGCAGCCATTTTTTCATTTTTTGGCTGTATAAAGATCTCAACTGATAAAAAGTTTTTGGAAGCACCCCTAATTACAGCAGGATCGATTATTTTAATTACGGGTGCCGGTGGAGCATACGGTGGAATGATTCGCTTATCAGGAGTTGGAGAAGTCATCGCAGAACTTGCAGGCAACTGGGATTTATCACTGGTACTTATTGCATGGAGCTTAACTGCATTTATTCGAATTGCACAAGGATCAGCAACCGTTGCAATGATAACTGGAGCCAGTTTAATTGGGGCAATTGTAGGAGATGGGAGCAGTCTGGCCAACCACCCCATTTATTTGTACCTATCAATTGGATTTGGATCCATTACCCTTTCATGGATGAATGACAGTGGATTTTGGCTAGTCCAAAAGTTAAGTGGCTTTTCCGAATCAGAAATCCTAAAGACTTGGACTGTTCTTTTAACCTTAATTTCAGTTACCGGACTGGTAATTTGTTTACTTGGTTCGGTTTTATTACCTCTGCAATAATTAAACAAAAGATTGCAAAGAAGGTTTTACGACAAGTTCAGGAATATGAACATGATCGGGAAGTTTAGAAAGACTCACAACAATTGAGGATATGTCAGCGGGTTGTAAAATAGAAGCCCTATGCATTTCATTAGGCGGTTGTTTTCGTTGGTTAAGTATTTCCGTGTTAACTTCTCCAGGGTAAATATTGGTTATACGAATACCATTTTCTTTTTCCTCTTCTCCAACACCTAA
>JABGWZ010000001.1 GCA_018675995.1 Opitutia bacterium
ACTTCCGCTTCAAGTAAACCACTAATATATCCAGATTGATTACCCTCCATGAATAAAACTGATTGAGCAGTGGGGCGGGCGATGAAAGGAGAAACACCAATAACCAATGGGCGAATCCCCATATCTCCAGCCCCGTTGCCAAAAAGATCGAGTACTTCCAACTCAGATAATGCTTTTCTGTATACCCTCAGGTCATCTAATTCCACCTTGGACTCCCATCCACTGGTTCCATATTTCCCAAGATAGAGATTATGGTCCGCACCGTCTCCCCAATTCAAATAACCAGTAGCGGCAAGAGTTTCTTGCAATGAACCATTAAGAAAAATCTTCAACTCAGCACCCTCATAAGTGATCACATATTGAGACCAACTTCCCGGCACAGATCGAGCTTTTACCTCTCTCCACGAACCTCCGGTGTAGATTGAACCACGGATTGTATTGTCGTCATGGTATTGTAAACGAAGTTGACCAGTTCTGAATAAAGTACCTTGGGCATCATCTAAGATTTTTGCCCATACAGATAAAGTTAAGGAACTGCTTAAAGACAGAGATTCACCATTCGCGATTACATAATCACTATTCGTCAGAGCCAAAGATTGGCCAAGTTTGCCAGGAATACGGGTTCCTCCAATCAAATTACCATCAATTTGACCATCAGAAAAATCTTCCACATTTGATCCATTGGTCTCCTCAAATGCATACCATAAGGCAAGATGTTCTCCTCCAATTAATGGCGAGTGATGACTGATGGTTGCGGAAACTGCATTACTTCCGATCGAGCCTTGGAAGGCAGAGTCAGTTTGAATGGAGACCACTATTCGAGACGGGTGCCTTGATGGAGTAAGCGTAAAACTATACCCATTACCATTACCATCGGGAGTAAAACTGGTGACAGTGCCTCCTGTAATTTGTAAGTCGCTGGCGTTAAAATCTTTCACCGCAATCAATTGCCCAAATTGATAAAAATCGACCCGACCTGAAATAGGGGAAGATGAATTATTCGCATCGATTGAAATGGTTGGTACAATCCCCAAGTCTCCAATTCCATTACCATAAATGTTGGCAATGTCGTTAGCACTAAAAGCGGAATTATAAATTCTAACTTCATCTAAAATACCTGAAAAATCGAGAGTTCCCGAATTATCCCATGATCCTAATCGCACCGTATTCCCTTCGATATTAACCTGACTAGTCCCCGCAAAATCGGTACGAACTACTTCCTTTCCATTCAGATAAATCAAATGTTGATGACCGGAAACAACTGAAACGATGTGTTGCCAGGAATTCTGGACCGCAAGAGAGTCGGGGGCATTAATACGATTAAGATTAACTGTGCTCGGTCCAAGATTAAAGGAATACGATCGATTCGCCGTTCCTACAGAATTTACGTCGTACCATAAAAGCATCGTATTAAGATCATTTCCATTCGTCGTAAAAATAGCCGCATCCTGTCGGTCATTATCCACTCCGATATTGTCCAGGTAGATCCAAGCTGAAAGAGTAAAATTACCATCTTGAAAAAGCCCTCTGAAATGGGGAATGTTAAAATAGTCACCGTTCCCATCAAGAACTAGTCCCGAACCAAAGAGCCCACTTCCCAATAATGCATTTCCTTCAAGAAATCCATCATTTCGACCAGTAGCCACATCACGCACCACTTTTTTCCCATCCTGTTCGCCCTCCTCCTCAAATCGCCAACGACTCAAAAGATCTTCATTTCTGTAAACTCGTTCATGGGATAAGAAATCATATTGAAAATTTTCAATCGATAAATTGTCGTCGAATTTAAATTCCTCTGCCAGCGTGATCACTGATTGTAATAGATAGGGATGACTAGGAGCCAAGTCCCCAGCAAGTCCCCATTTATGTGCTAAGTATCCTTCCACTTTTTCAATTTCTGAATCCGAGAGGGCAGTGTTGTAAATAAGAAGTTCTGCAAGCTTACCTTTCCAACTCCTATCGGCTAAATTTCTATCGTTACTAAAGTTGTCCGACTGAACATCACCCAATGTTCGAAGAGAAAGTAAGGACAAGGAGGTTGGCTTAGCAGTTGACTTACCATCGACAATTACTCCGTTCAAGCGAGTATACCCATCATACACATAATTGTTCCCCAAGTCCGCCCCCCAAATATTACCAGCGTTCGTGTACCAATCTGTTTGCTTCG
>JABGWZ010000122.1 GCA_018675995.1 Opitutia bacterium
ACCGTTACACCGCATTCTTTAGCAATTTCTTCGATCGCACCTGGGTTGACACTTGTTTCAATAAAAATT
This sequence comes from Opitutia bacterium, assembly GCA_018675995.1. Lineage (GTDB taxonomy): Bacteria > Verrucomicrobiota > Verrucomicrobiia > Opitutales > Seribacteraceae > Seribacter. Next base: position 70 of record JABGWZ010000122.1, read on the forward strand.
GCCGGTATATTTTGTTTTTTGATTAAATCCACTAAGTTTGCCCGATCACCCAACCCGGCTTCGGTTGTTGTGGAAACACCCTGAAGAGCGATAACCTCCAGTCCCATTGCCCTCCCAAAATATTGAAAAGCATCATGGCTGGTTACCAACTTCTTTTGAGATAAAGGAATATTTTCCATTTGAGCTGTTGCCCATTTTTCTATGAGCAGAATCTCATCAATAAATAATTTTAAATTTTGTTTGTAGAAAATTTTCGCTGAAGGGTCAAAATTAGATATCATTTTTGTAAATTCGCGAGCCACGGTAGACCAAATCTTAGGATCAAACCAAACATGGGGATCGGGGTGTCGTTCGTCCCCGTCATGTTGATCTGGGAAAATAATTTGTTCCGCTGGCAATGCAGAAGTTGCGACGAAAGTTAAGATTCCTTTTTTTTTCCCATTGGAAAGTACTTCAGAAAGCTTGCCCTCCAACATCATCCCATGAAACACGACAAGGTCAGCTTTTGAAATGGCTAATATATCCCTTGAGGTTGGTTTGTAAATATGTGGATCTACTCCAGGCCCCATTAATGAAATAATTTGAAACCGATTGCCTGTTATCTTTTCCACCAAGTCCCTCATGTGGGTTGTGGTGACGACAATTTTGGGTTTTTCGTTGTCGATCGAAATTGTATTCAGGTTGTCTGTGGAACCCTGTTCGCATGATATTGTTAAAAATAGCCATAGCAGAGTTATCTTGTAGATGAACAACTTGATGAATGCAGTGAGCGTATTAGGATTATTAAAAGTCATTAGTTTGATTAGTCAAAGTCTGTAGATTAATTGTTGTTGAGTCAATTACCCATTGGGTTCATGTTTGTTGATATGCCAAGTGCGACGGTTGAGAATTACCTTAAATGCATTCTGATGTTATCGATAGAATGCGAGCAAGCTGAAGTTCCTATGGGATTAATTGCAAATTCTCTGGGGGTTACTCCTGGTACGGCGACCTCGATGATGAAAAATCTTCAACGGGAAAAATGGCTTACCTACAAATCTCGTAAAGGAGTCATACTCACAGTATCGGGTAGGAAATTGGGTATGCGAATGATAAGAAGACACCGTTTACTGGAAACATTTTTAGTTGAGACTCTTGGTTTGGATTGGAGCGAAATACATGATGAAGCGGAAGAACTTGAACATGCAATTTCGGAAAAAGTACTTGAGCGTCTGGATGTTTTTCTCGGAAATCCCCAGCATGACCCCCACGGGCACCCCATTCCAACAAAAGGAGGTGTGATTAGAAAACTTCCTCAAAAAACTCTATTAGATTCAACGTTGGGGAAAAAAGTTAAAATTGAATCAATTCTGGACCAAGGGTCAGATTTTTTGAAGTTTGCTCAAAAAAAAGGGCTTATGCCTGGGAAAATGGTAATTGTTAGCAAGCGGGATAAGATGGCTGACATGATTGAATTACAGTTGGAAAAAAAGACTAAATTTCCTTTGGGTTTCAAGTCGGCGGAAAAAATTTTGGTTTCTGGATGAATAGTAATTTCTTTGTCGAAAAAAAACATTGTTCATACTTAAAATTAAAACTAGCTTTCTTCCCAGAGTTTACCTAACCTTCGATTTCTTTACCAAACCCTAATCCTTATTTTACAATGCCAAGACCCGTTACATTATTCACCGGCCAATGGGCCGATTTGTCATTACCTGTCCTCGCGAAAAAAGCCTCAGAGATGGGCTATAATGGTTTAGAGTTAGCCTGCTGGGGCGACCATTTTGATGTTGATAAAGCCGCAGTTTCTAAAAAATATTGCCAGGAAAGATGGGAAATTTTAGGGGATCATAATCTAACCGCTTTTGCGATTTCCAGTCATTTGGTTGGCCAGGCAATTTGTGACCCGATAGACGAGCGACATAAATCAATCCTACCTTCTGATGTATGGGGAGATGGTGATCCGGAGAAAGTACGAAAGCGAGCAGCCAAGAAAATGGCTAAAACTGCCAAAGCGTGCCGTAATTTTATCAATGCAAAACCGGGACGCAGAAAAAAGGACGATTTCCCAGCTGTGGTGAATGGGTTTACTGGTTCAAGCATTTGGCATTCGATTTATGCATTTCCACCTACGGACCAGGCATATTGGGACAAAGGCTTTGAAGATTTTGCAAAACGGTTCGGACCGATATTGCAGGAGTTTGAAAAACATAATGTCAACTTTGCACTTGAGGTACATCCGACGGAAATCGCTTTTGACATAGCAAGTGCAGAGCGAGCACTAGCAGCGGTTAAGAACCACAAGCGTTTTGGTTTTAATTATGACCCATCCCATCTAGGATACCAGGGGGTTGATTATGTGAAATTTATACGTACTTTTTCAGACCGTATCTATCATGTGCACATGAAAGATGCTTGGTGGGGTCATGGAGATGGAACGGTTGGAGTTTTTGGTGGGCATACGACATTTTGTGACCCTCGGCGTCAGTGGGACTTTCGGTCAGTAGGGCGAGGGGATGTTAATTTTGAGGAAATCATTGTTGCCTTAAACGACGTTAGGTATGCCGGTCCGCTTTCCATCGAGTGGGAGGATGGTCGAATGGACAGATTTCATGGAGCAACTGAATCCTGTGAATTCGTAAAGGCACTTGATTTTAAGCCCAACGAAATGGCTTTCGATTCTGCATTTGA
>JABGWZ010000006.1 GCA_018675995.1 Opitutia bacterium
AAATGTCACAAGCTCGATAAATGACCTTAATGATATTAATAATGGTGGGATAGTAGACTCTTACTGGAACAAGGTTGATATGTCGGTTAGCAACTCAACTTATTGGAGTGAGATTGCACACGCCAACACAGCTAGCGACTTCGACCAAAATTATTGGCAGCAAGTGAAGCCCGAGATGACTCGATATGACGAGTCAGGTGCTGGAAACAATATTACATCCACCGATTACTCAATCTGGGCGAAAGTCGGAAGTGTAGGAGCTTACAATGGTATTGATAATAATGCCGGCACTCATGACACAGGAGAAATAGGACTTCCTGCTGATAGTAATTTTTCTTACCCAACCTGGGCAATTGGCGCCACTACGCAGGCAGGTCAATTTATCGAACACTCGGGAAAAATTTTTAAATCAACTGTTACCACCACAACTGAACCAGGCAGTGTTGGCAGTGAAAATGATTGGGACATTATTGCTGATTCAGCAACATCCGCCCTGACGGTTTCTGAGCAGGCGAACCGTTCAAGGTTTACCGACTCGTCTTTTTGGCAACAGTTCACAATTCCCGACCCCGGAACTGACCTAAACTATTGGGAGAAGGTCGAGGAAACGGTCATCACAAGTTCGTACCCTTTAGGTTCAATCGATGTGGGCGTATCACTGGCAAGTTCTAATTTTGCAAGTAGTTTCACTGGACTTACTTCTGGTTTAGGAAATTTCTTTGTTGGTGATGGTGAGGGTGCTGTAAGAATTGATTACGATGTAAATAAGGACAGCCTTTCAGATATTGTAGACCGAGTTAATTCATCCGATGCGAATATTGAGATGTTTTATGATGCAGTCGGCGATAGATTTGTAGTCAAAAATAAAGATAATGGATCAATTGGTATAACTCTTCATGAATCTCCAACTTGGGATACTTTGTCAGGAGCAAATGTTAATATCGGGACTGGAAATATGCTCGAGCTAATGGGATTGGTTGCCCCTCAATCAATTTCAGACATTCATAACTCAGGAACAAACTACCAATTGGGTGATTACACATCTAAAACAGCCAATGGTGTAACCACTTATTGGCAGGCTAACCAAAACTCGCCCACGGATGAACCATCAGAGTCATCGGGGCAATGGAGGCAAGTTATTAGAGGGGTAGGGAGAACCATGAATGATGAACTCGGTGAAAACTCTTCGATTCAGGTTAATGACGGCAGTTTAATTTACAGTACTGGTTTGGATTTCAACTCGGATAACCATGGCTACAACGGTATATCATTCAGTATTGAAAATATTTCACTAGGTGGAACTGTGGGATTTTCAGTTGATAAAGACATTGAACAAGCAAAGGTAGTTATCAACAAATTCGTAGAAGAGTTTAATGATGCACAGAATTACATCAGTAGCCTGACTAAAGTTGACAATACAGGTGACGAAGTCATAGCCGCAACTTTTACTGGGAATACCGAGATTAGCCGTATAGGAGGAGAATTAAGAAAGAGAGTATTTGGGGATACCACACCACACTCAGAAAGTGGAAGAACAACTGATGGTGCAAATTTGATCATTAATACAAATGATGCATCGAACACTTCTTTAAATGGGATTCAGACTCAGCTTTCCCTCACAACCTCCGACAAGGGGTACATGATAAAAGTTTTAAATCAGGCCCCGTCAGGAGATGTTACTTATTTCAACTGGGATGGAGTAAGTTGGCAGCAAACTGAGGCCGCATTTAGAAACCTTCGCATTACCGATGTTGGCCTGGACTTTGGGATTGGCAGTGATCTTCTTAAAATTACAGACTCCAGTTTATTAACGAAGGCTCTTGAAGAAGAGCCTGAGAGAGTTATGGCAATGTTTGGAGAAGAAAAAGTAGAAGGTGCATTTGATCTCTACACAAAAACAAATAGAAATTTTCAAGGCATTGCTAGTTCGCTCGATGAATATATAACAAACTTCTTATCAGGTGACTCTGACCTTGGCTACAAAGGTGCTTACCAAACTCATATTGACAGCTTGAAAGCTCAAAATGAAAGGATAGACGACAAGGTGGAAAGCCTAAACAAATACCTTGAGTCGAGGGAAAAACAGTTAAGTGATGGGTTTATTAAAATGGAAGAAATGCAATCGAGTATGGATGGTCAAATGCAGGCACTTCAAAATTCTTTCCCAAAAAAGAACTAACATGATCATGTTAAAATACCTAAATTTTTGCTTATTAATAGTTCTATCGTTATCGAGTTGCAGGAGATTTGAGCAGGAAAAAGTAATTGCTAAAGCAGAACCTTTTGTCCCTCAAAATCTTTACCCCATAGAAAGACTGCCTCCACATTTCAATAAGGTGGTTATCCTGCCTTGTCACTTCGATGATTTAGACTCTCCAATCCTTGAATACATTGATGTAATTGTTGCACAGGAACTTGCTCAGGAAAGAATTTTTGAAACAACTAGTTTTTCAGTGCCTAAAATGATTCAAAACTTTAAAGAACCAAGGTTTTCTTCAAGTAATCGACTTCCAGAAAACTTTCTCAATAGGTTGGAAGATTTAACTGCCGCAAACGGTGTGTTATTTGTGGATATTCATTCTTTTCGTCCGTACCGTCCAATGTCACTTGGGATTCGGGCAAAATTGGTAGATATTAAAACGGGCGATTTCATGTGGGCAATTGATGAAACTTTTGACCTCGGTCATGGAAGTATAATACTAGGTGCAACAGAATTTCAAAAAGTTAATCACATCCGTGCTATTTCATCAAAAACCTCAGGCAGTGTGCTTCACTCTCCGCGAGTTTTTGCTAAATACGCATTTAGTACATGCTTCTCAACATTACCCCAACGCTAAGTAAATACTTGCAACTGACATAATACTGAAATATATTAGATGATCATGGATTCAATTTCACAAAGCGAGAGCGGTAAAGTACTATCCCATTACTCCAATCCTGTTAAACCTACTGGTAAGTCGGTTGCCAATCCTGAAAATGGTACATCTGTGTCATTAACCGACCTTTCTTCACTAGCAACTAAAGCACAATCCGGTAGTGAATTACGAGCAGATGTTATTGAAAAAGCGAAACTTTTACTCGCTGACCCAAATTGGCCTAACGATGAACAATTAGAAAATCTTTCAGAGAAACTCTTATCCACTGAAGATTTTAATTGATTTCGCTCACTAAAGTTTAATGCAATACGATAAGGTCGCTAAATCCTACAAGGCTCAGTCGGTACAAACCGCAAGCCCGGGGAAATTAGTATTAATGCTTTTTGATGGTTGCCTTCGTTTTACACTTGCAGCAAGCAAAGCTTTTGATGAGGAAGAATTCACTAAAAGAAACGAGGATATTAATAACAATTTAATTCGTGCACAGAATATTGTAACAGAATTGCAATCTTCTCTTGATATGTCAGTACCCGGGGATTTACCTGGCACACTTTTTAGGCTTTACGATTTCGTTATGCATAAACTGCAACAGGCAAATTTAAAGAAAGAACGTGAACCAATTGCTGAGGCAGAAAAAATTATCAATGAATTACGAGATGCATGGGCTGAAATGCTTACTCAAAATCCGGAAAATGACACCCCTAATGATCAACAATCTGGTTCATTCTCCTTACAAGCTTAATAATTACATTGAGCTTAAAACTATCAGCATTTGATTTTTTCTTTAAGGTTCTTGAAACACATGAGAATCTTCTTCATGCAGAAACACAAGCAATTGCTGCACAGCATCTTGAGACAATTGAGTCTATCCTCGTCCAAAAAGATGAAAGTTTAAAGAATCTTTTAGATGCGAAAGATGAAATTGGGGTAGATCCCAGAGAAAATAAAAAAGCTGATGAGTTAATTGATCGGGTTATTGAACTTCAGAAAAGAAACACGGACTCATTTAAGAAACTGCACGATAGACAATCAACAAAAGCTTCTAAAGAAGTACAAGTTAAGCTTAAACCTATTGATCATCGCGTTAAAAGAGCTTACTCAGGCAGTATCGTTATTCCAAAGTCTAGGTTGGATTACTAAATGCTCTAAAGGATTCCTTCTTTAGGTTGCCATTGGACTTGCCCGTTTGAGTTGTTTAACTATTATTTCCTAAGTTTATGACTAAGCAAAATTTGTTCGAAAAAGTTTGGGATGCACATGCGGTTGGCGAGTTACAAAACGGTCAAACTCAATTATTCGTGGGACGACATCTAATTCACGAGGTCACTAGTCCGCAGGCCTTTGGTATGCTAAGGGAAAAAAACCTACCTGTACGCTATCCGGAGAGAACTTTCGCCACTGTGGACCATATCGTTCCCACAAACGAGACGCAGGAACCTTATTCTGACCCATTGGCTGACGCCATGATTAAAGAATTACGCAAGAACTGCAGTGATTTCGGGGTCACTTTTTTTGATACAGATACTGGTAAACAAGGTATTGTTCATGTAGTTGGCCCCGAGCAAGGGTTAACCCAACCCGGAATGACGATTGCCTGTGGAGATTCTCATACATCAACACACGGAGCATTCGGGGCAATAGCATTTGGTATTGGAACAAGTCAGGTTCGAGACCTGCTCGCCACTCAAACCATGGCCCTCGGGAAGTTGAAAGTCCGGCGAATTGAGGTAAACGGCTCATTAAAATCAGGAATTTATGCCAAGGATGTAATATTGCATATCATTAAACTTCTTGGTGTTAATGGAGGCACAGGCTATGCATATGAATATGCTGGTGATGTATTTGATTCGTTTTCTATGGAAGAACGAATGACCGCCTGTAATATGTCAATTGAGGGAGGCGCACGGGCAGGGTATGTTAATCCTGATGCTAAAACATACGCTTACCTCAAAGGTAGACCTTACTCACCCAATGATAATGATTGGGACGATGCGGTTTCTAAGTGGGCATCTTTTGGATCAGATGAGGGATGCCATTATGATGATGTGGTTAAAATTGACGCCGCCGATATTGGGCCTACCGTCACTTGGGGCATCAACCCAAGTCAGGCAATTGGAATTGATGAATCAATACCGGATCCTGCACTTGCGCAAACTAAAGACAGGGCCAGTATCGAGGAGGCTATTGAATATATGAAAATATCTCCAGGTGCTCCAATCAAGGGCACTCCGATTGATGTTGCATTTATCGGATCCTGTACAAACGGTAGAATTTCCGACTTAGAAGAAGTGGCCAGTCAGTTAAATGGACATAAAGTTAAAGATGGGATAAAAGCCATTGTTGTGCCCGGTTCGCAGGTGGTAAGCAAATTAGCCGAAGAAAAAGGTTTGGATAAGATCTTTCGCGATGCTGGTTTCGAATGGCGATTTGCAGGTTGCTCCATGTGCCTTGCCATGAATCCAGATAAATTAATAGGGGATCAGCTTTGTGCCAGCTCAAGTAACCGTAATTTTAAAGGACGGCAGGGCAGTCCAACCGGAAGAACTATGCTCATGAGCCCAACCATGGTTGCTGCTGCTGCCATTACCGGTGTTATTACCGACAGTCGGGAAGTTTTTTCAGCCTAACCAAATCTTATTATGCCATTAGAAAAAATTTCTCAGGTTTCCGGAAGTGCTGTTTATGTGCCCGGTGATGACATCGATACGGATCGTATTATACCCGCCCGTTTTATGAAGTGCTTAACATTTGATGGACTGGGCGAGTATTTATTTTACGATATGAAATTTCATGAAAATGGAGAGCAGAAAGATCACCCGCTCAATGATGCTCTTTATCAAAATGCATCGGTAATGCTTACTGGAATGAATTTCGGGTGTGGAAGTTCACGCGAGCATGCTCCTCAATCTCTCTTTCGTGCGGGATTTCGTGCGGTGATTGCCGGTAACTTTGCGGAAATCTTTTTCGGAAATTCAATCAATTTAGGTATGCCCTGTGTATCAGTCTCGAATGATGTAAGGAACTCAATTGCAGAATGGGTCGGCGAAAATCCTAGTGGACAGGTTTTGGTAGACATAAAAGACTTAAAAGTCAGGGCAGGGGATCACTCATTTACCTGCGATCTTCGCCCAGGTGCGCGTGATTCATTATTAAACGGTGCATGGGACCCATTGGATGAACTGCTTGAAGCAAACCACGCCATAGAAAGTATTCACGGCAACCTTGCTTATACTTAGGTGTAATTGTGTCTACAAAAGTTTGCATACTCAATCTTTGTTCAATCTTCTTTCTTTTCAGTTTCTCGGGTTGCATCCTCAATCCTGAAAAAATATTTGAAAGTGCGGATTTTCTTAATCAACTAGATAATAGCAATATTAGTTTTCGTGCGATTCCGATTAATGCAAACCCGAGCATGACCAACCATTCGGGTACTTACAGTAAGCGAAATTCATACAAAATAGATAAACACCCTTTTTTGATTATAGAATGTGAATCAGAGAATTTTGCTCAAGCTATTCAATTCGACTCAAACAATTCATTTACGGTCAGGAATAATCAAAATTTAGTTCTCATTACTGAGATGGGTATCAATCATGAGTTTGTTTCCCTATTTCGATCACTAAAGCCACCTTTAAGTTATCGACAGGCAGGTATTTTTATTTATCCCTTACTCACCTGTTTACTCCTTGCTGTATTTATAATTGCAGAGAGGAGCTATTCTCTCCGTGCTGGTCTAACTTTTCCGCGGAAAGTAGAAAAAGCTCTCCGTACAGGGGAGTTCCCAAATCATAAATGGAAACGACGTTCATCAGCAGAAAGAATTGTCCAAGTGGCACTACGGGAAAAGCCTTCGCAGGAAGCACTTCTTGCTTATTCCAGGCTTGAGATAGCCGCATTGGAGAAAGGACTGTTCATTCTTGAAGTTGTTGTGGCTGCAGCACCCTTGATTGGTTTATTGGGAACAGCCACCGGGTTAGTGCAGGTTTTCTCAGCAATGCCTGCGAATGGACTCTCCAGTGGCACCGAGATCTTTTCTGAAGGAATCGCACTTGCGTTACTTACCACTATAATCGGACTGGCAATTGCTATACCAGCTTTAATTGGCCATGCATACCTTATTCGTATTGTCGAGAAACGTGCCGCATCCCTGGACTGGTTGACCGCTAGACTTATTGATGCAGTTGGCACTAACAAAGTTTCTTACCAACCTTAATGTCTTTAGTAATCAGAAAAAGAAAAAAGCCAAGGATCGACATGGTTCCCTTGATCGATGTTTTAATGGTTTTAATTATTTTTTTCCTGGTAACCATGCAATTTCGGGATTTAAGAGCGCTGAATGTAAAGCTACCTAAGATTGATACCGCCGGGTCCAACCTTATCAAGAATGAACTTATTGTATCCATTTCCAAAGAAGGTGAGTTTTTTGCAGACGCCAAACCCTTAAGCTTGAAAAAACTTACCGCTTTATTTCAAGCAACATCGACCCTGCCAAAAAAACCAATCATATTGGTGGTGGCTGATGAAGATGTTCCCCTCAAGCATGTCACCCAAGTGGTAGACCTTTGCCGAAAAAACGGGCTAGAGGATTTCCGCCTTCAGGCGAGATAAAAATAGTTTAAAATTCGGGGAAAAAAGGATTGTACTTTTTTTCCTCCCCCACAGTTGTCATCGGCCCGTGCCCTGGACAAAGTACACAATTATCAGGCAAAGTCATAATCTTTTCACGATTTGTCTGTAATGCATCTTGGTAAGAAACCATACCACCACCCATGGAACCGGCAAAAAGGGCATCCCCCACAATCGCAACAGGGCAGGGAAGTCCCTCAATTAAATAAGTTAAGCCCCCAGCAGAATGCCCATGGGTATGAAGCGCAATCAATTTTAGGGAATGTAGAGAAAGCTGAAACCCATCCTCTATTTGAGTCACCTGTTCAATTGACTCATCCTTATGAACATAGATATTCGCGGATGGAAATTTACACTTCAGTTGATCTAAGCAGTAAATATGATCACGATGGGTATGTGTTAATAAAATAGAATCGACCTTTAAGCCATCTTCTTCAATGAATGAGATAAGTGAATTACAATCTGTTCCCGTATCAAAAATCCAAGCCTTCCTCGAATCTTGTTCGCAAACGATGTAAGCACTTACAGACATTTCGCCAAAATCGGACTCAAACCTTTTCAAACCGGTTAACTCAACCGGTTTTGGAGACCATGCCTTTCGGGCTGAAATCAAAAGTTTTTCAGCACTCAACCCTAAGACAGGAGCAATGCAAGCGATGACATCCTCTAAAACCTCTCCCCTAAGGATTCTGTCAATAACACTTCTTTCGACATTTGCCCTTTCAGCAATTGCAGACTTGCCAACACCTTGCCCTCGCAGTGCTTTAGTTATGATATCTTCATGATTATCTTCGAGCATAATTATATTCTATGAATAAAAAGGTTCAATTATCTGTATACATTTTAGCATTCAATGAGGAGGCTAAAATAGGCGACACAATAAAAAGTGTACTATGGGCAGATGAAATTGTAGTTATTGACTCCTTCAGTACTGATAAGACCGTTGAAATATCGGAGCAATTAGGAGCCAAAGTAGTTCAAGTAAAATTTGAAGGGTTTGGGGAATTACGAATGGCCGGAATTAAGTACACTACACATGATTGGATATTCTCGATTGATTCTGATGAAAGGTGCACGCCTGAAGCAAAGAAAGAAATTCTCTCAACGATCGATAAGGAAAACTCAAAAGATATTTATTTTATGCCCCGTCGTAATATATTTATGGGAAAGGAAATTAGATTTTGTGGTTGGTATCCAAATTATCGACAACCCCAGTTATTCAGAAGGGGTAAGATGACTTACGAAGCAAAAGACCTTGTGCATGAAGATTATATTATAAATGGTTCTGTCGGGCATCTTCAAAAGCATATTTGGCAAATCCCATTTTTGAATATCTCAGAAATCATTCAAAAAATGGATCGCTATTCAGAACTAGGAGCGGGTAAGTTAATTAATAAAAAGAAGAAATGTCCCTCTTTTTTAAATATTATCCTACGAAGCATTTGGACATTTATTCGAATTTATATCTTAAGATTAGGATTTCTAGACGGTTGGGCAGGCTTTATGATTGCATTTTGCAACATGGAAGGAACTTTCTATAGATATGTAAAATTCAAAGAAAGTTTAAGTTTATCAAGAAATAAAGAGGGTGAATAATTGGAAGTAATCCAAGTAGTTAAGCGCTTTGGGCTTTGTGGTGGCATGGAGGAATATGCATTTCGCTTAACTGAAAAACTTTCAAAAATGGGTGTTAAAGTAAAAGTCTTGTGTGAGGTTCAACTTACCAGTACTCAAGATGACATAATTGTCATTGAACTAGGAAAAGGAATTAGTAAACCAAGATGGCTTTCTCACATTCAATTTTCTAATAAAGTATCAATTTGGGTAAAAAATAATGTAAAAAGAAATGAGATAGTACACAGCCATGAAAGGATTTCCTGTCATCATGTGACGACAATACATTCAACCCTTTTTAACTTCCCTAAAAAAGGGCTTCCTGGTTTAAGGAAATATATGAATGAGTATCTGGAGAAAAGGGAAATGAGCTCAAAGAGACTTAAGAAAGTCGTTCCGGTTTCTCACCTGATTTCCAAAGAAATAAAAGTTAAATTTCCCTTCGTAAAAAATGTATTAAATGAACCGATACCACCGAGTATATCACCAATAAATTGCTCCAGAAAAAAGCCTATTACAAATATGCCAATTATTGGCTTCATCGGAAAAGAGTGGAAACGCAAAGGCCTGCCTAAGTTAATTCAAATTTGGCGTGCAATAACCCAAAAGTACCCAAACGCTAAGCTATGTCTAGCTGGATTTCCCAAAAATGAAGATATTGGACTTACTAATCAAGAGGCTAGCAATGTTGAACTACTTGGGTTTGTACATAAAAAAGAAGACTTCTACAGCAAAATTGACCTGCTTTTACATCCCGCAAAAAAAGAAGCATATGGAATGGTAATTGCTGAAGCCTGTAGTTTGGGCATACCAGTAGTTTGCTCAAAAGAATGTGGGGCATCTTACAGTAAACTAGCAGTTCGGTCTCTCCATTACTCGGAGAGTATTAATTTTTGGACAAAAGAAGTCCTTAACTGTATTGATAAACTAGATCAAGAAACATCTATACAATTGACTCCTTCATGGAATGATACCGCAAAATCGTACTCGATATTGTACAAGTCTTAAATGATAAACGAATTCTATATCCCTGCGCATGCTTAAAACGAATTTTAAAGATTATAATTTTGAAAAAAACGATTACCTTTTTTTCTGTAAGAATGTTTTTAAAAACACCGGATGGAAAGTTATCTACAAAATATTCCACAGGCACATTAGGCGTCCATGGTCTAGAAGGAAATTCAAAGAATTTGCCCCTAACGGTTATGGGCTTGAAATTGGTTGCGGCACATGGACCATTGCACCTTCGGACAGAACCGTTTTAAGTGATGCCTATTCTACACATGGAGGTAGTAAGAGTATTGCGAGAGTTTTTTTTGATGCAACTAAGATTCCCTATGAAAAAGAAATGTTTACTTTTATACATAGTGAACATGTTTTGGAGCACATCTATGACCCCATAAAAACACTCAATGAATGGAAGAGAGTGTTAGTAAAAAATGGAAAAATAATTTTATTCTTACCCCATGCAGAAAGAACATTCGACTCAGAGCGTCCTCGGACAACCGTAAATGACCTGAAGGACAGGGCAATAGGCGACGAGAATCAAATCAAGAAAGCAATTCTTTCCGAATGGTTAGATAATGTTATAAATAAAGGATTCGCTAACCACTACAGTCATATTGCCCCAAGAGATATGATTACAGACGGCACCATTCATTATAATGTTTGGATAC
>JABGWZ010000131.1 GCA_018675995.1 Opitutia bacterium
ACTGAGTTGAAATTGTCAACAATTTTGGATTGACCTACTCCTTTCACTCATCCTGAATAAACTTTTTATGGATAACCCTGCTCTAAAAAGTACATTAACCCGCGATGAGATTTGTGAAATTTTACGATCTGATTTGGTAGCCGGAAAATTTCATTATGATCAACCTCTCAGGGAAACAACTCTCGCTAAAAGATTTGGCGTAAGTCGAGGGCCCATTCGGGATGCTTTTTTAAAACTCAGCCAAGAGGGATCACTTGTGTATGAACCAAATCGTGGCGTTCGTGTTCAGTCTGCTATCGCCGACGAAGAAAGAAAAGTCATCATCAAAATGAGGTTAGAACTCGAAAAGTTTTGCCTTTTGCAATACATAAACGACTCGGATCAGGAAGATCATGAAGAATTAAAAATTTTGCTCGAGCGGTTCAGATGCGCTTGTTTAAGGGACTCCTTGCCCGGAGTCGCGGAAAGCGACTTGTCCCTGCATCGGCACTGGGTCGCTCGAGCATCTAAAACATTGGAATCTATTTGGCTTGGTCTAGCAGTTCGAATGCTAATGAAATATTCCCGAATGGAAACATTTGAAGAATCAATTGAAGAACACGAAAAAATTGTCGATGCAATAATGATAAGAGATAGTGAAAGTGCGATACAGGCACTTGCCTCAAATATAATTTGAATTAAACCAATCTTTTCCGTGCTCTTCGTTCGCCCGAACATAATACTTGGACTACTCGCCGGTTTTTTGAGCTCCTCGATATATGCAAATATTGGTGAAAAAATTTTTTCTCTTAAAATTAAACCCCTATTGGAAAGCAAGTGTTTTGCCTGTCACAGCGAAAAAGAAGGTAAAGTTAAAGGAGACTTAGACCTTACTTCCCTTGAGAATATTTTAATTGGAGGTGAGACCTCTGATCAGGTTCTCATTCCGGGGAAACCGGAAAAAAGTCTCCTCTTAACTGCGGTAAAATGGCTTAATTCCGAGTATGAAATGCCACCGAAAGAGAATGATCGTCTTTCACCCAAACAAGTAGAATGGGTTAACCAATGGATTAAATTGGGTGCACCCTGGCCTAAATCTTCGATTCAAAAAAAATACCAAGATGCCGAAAGGGCCAGAATAATTACCGACGAAGGTGAGATCGTTCGTACAAGTGGTGGACTATCCGTTGAATGGAGCTACCGGCGATATAAGCCAGAAGACCTATGGGCATTCAAGCCCTTATCTAGTTCAACTCCACCACTTCTTTCTGAACACCCAATCGATGGATTTATCCTCGACAAGTTAAACTCTGCCAAAATTAAACCATCAGAAGAAACAGACTCCAGAAACCTTGTTAAAAGAGCTTACTATGACTTACACGGTCTTGCTCCAACTCCATATGAAATTTTCAAGTTCAGAAAGGAATGGGAAAAAAATTCAGACCAAGCTTGGTCAAACTTAATTGATAAACTTTTAGAAAGCCCTCATTTCGGGGAACGCTCAGCCCAGCACTGGCTGGATGTAGCACGCTATGCTGATACAGCTGGTCTTTCCAATGATTACGAAAGATCAAATATGTGGCGTTACCGGGATTATGTCATTCGGTCCTTCAATAATGACAAACCCTACGATGAATTCGTTGTTGAACAAATCGCCGGAGATGAACTTTGGGAAAAGCAAAAAGAGCAGGAAAAAGATCCTGAATTATTAATTGCATCATCATTTTTGCGCATGGGTCCTTGGGATCCGGCCATGGTGCTGAAGCCTCAAGCAAGACAGCTCTATTTGGATGATGTGGTCAATGCAGTGGGACAAACTTTTCTAAGTACAACCATGAGGTGCTTTAAATGTCATGATCATAAGTTTGATCCGCTTCCAACCAAAGATTATTACAGGTTTTACTCTGTTTTTACCGGAACACAACTTGCTGAAAGACCCGCTCCCTTCCTGAAAGAAGAGAATAGGAATAGATTAAATACTGAGCTAAAATCTACTCAGCAAATGCTCGCATTCGCCAAAGAAAAGTATCAGCACTTCCTAAACAAGCAGGAAACTGCGGCCAAAATATGGTTCAAAGAACATGGCAAAAAATATCTTAGCGAAGATAAACGGCGCAGTTTACCGGATGAAGAAAAACCTCCCAGGCATGTCGGGCTTACTCCTGCAGAAACGGGCAGACTTAAAGTTAGGAAACAGGATGATTGGATTTGGACCCGGAGGCTGGAACGATATCAACCTCTTGCCCAGAGCGTATACAATGGCCCCGTTCCCAAAACTTTGAACGCTAAGAAAATGCGGATGCCAAAAAAGATTCCTGAAACTCCTATCCCTAAGACGAAAATATTAACAGGAGGCACCCTCGAAGCTCCTGGAAAGGAAGTGACCCCAGGTGTTTTAAGTGCCCTAGGCTTACCTACTTCAGACAATAAAAACGATCCTTATGCTCTACCCGACGGAAAGGCTGGCAGAAGACTTAGACTTGCCCAGTGGATTGCACATCCGAAGAATCAGTTAACTGCCCGCTCTATCGTTAATCGGGTTTGGCAAAGACATTTTGGCAAACCATTAGCGGGCAATCCAAATAATTTTGGAGCAAAGGGAAAAAAACCCGCTCATCCAAAACTGCTCGATTGGCTAGCTACCGATTTTGTGGAAAACGGTTGGAAATTCAAACGCCTCCATAAATTAATCATGACTTCGGATGCCTACCGTATGAGCACGCACCATCCTCAAATAAATCAACTTCGAATTACCGATCCCGAGAACCGTCTCCTAGCGTACCGGGAACCCCGCCGTTTGTCCGCAGAAGAATTGAGAGACTCCATGCTGGTGAGCACAGGGGAACTTAACCGTGAAATGGGCGGACTTCCCGTCATGCCGGAAATCAATATGGAGG
>JABGWZ010000126.1 GCA_018675995.1 Opitutia bacterium
AGTGACTGGCGCTACAGGATCTTTTGGGCACAAATTTATCCAAATGACGTTGGCAAAATACAAGCCTGTAAAGATTATCGTTTTTTCGCGTGATGAAATGAAGCAATGGGATATGGCGCAAAAATATCAAAATGAACCACGTGTTCGCTTTTTCATTGGTGATGTGAGAGATCGTGAGCGTTTGTATCGTGCATTTGATGGCGTTGACTATGTCGTTCATGCTGCCGCTCTGAAGCAGGTTCCTGCTGCTGAATACAATCCTCACGAATTTATTAAAACCAATGTTGATGGTGCGACAAATGTTGTAGAAGCAAGTCTTCAGGCAGGCGTTCAAAAAGTTGTTGCTTTAAGTACTGATAAGGCTGTTAACCCTGTCAATCTTTACGGTGCAACTAAGTTGTGTTCTGATAAAATTTTTGTTGCAGCGAATAGTTATTCAGGTGAAGGAGGCACAATTTTCTCTGTGGTTCGATATGGCAATGTCGTAGGAAGTCGGGGAAGCGTTGTTCCTTTATTCGCCTCGCAACGGAATACGGGTTCTTTGACAATAACGAATCCAGACATGACTCGTTTTTTGATAACTTTGGAAAGAGGTGTGGAATTCGTTCTCGAATGCCTAGAGGGTATGGTAGGCGGAGAGCTATTCGTCCCTAAAATTCCTGCATGCACGGTAGGGGATATTGCTCAAGTTATTGCACCGGATTGCAAATGGAGCACTATTGGACTGAGACCGGGAGAAAAAATGCATGAGATCCTTATTCCTGAAGATGAATCTCGAAATGTGTTGGAGTTTGAAAATCAATATGTCGTTCAGCCAATTCAGTCATTTTGGGGGAATAAAATTGGAATTCTAGGCGGTGTTTCCTCTTCAGATGGATTTAAATATGCAAGTAATTGTAATTGCGAAAATTTAAGTAAAAAAGAGCTTGAGGCTCTGCTAATTGATTTTCTTCCCGAAATAAAGACTTCCTAATACATCCATTCAAATCCATGGATTTGTTTGATCAAATTTCTGATAATTCTCTTCCCCCGCTTCTTATTGCGGAGTTGTCAGGAAACCACGGTGGTGATTTAAGTAAAGCTATCAATCTTATTGAAGCAGCAGTTGAATCTGGTGCAGACGCAATTAAACTTCAGACTTATAAACCTGAAACCATAACCGTAAGAGGGACGTGTGATCGATTTCTTCTTAAAGATGGTCTTTGGGCAGGTCAGTATTTGCACGATCTTTATAATGACGCTATGACCCCATGGGATTGGCATGAACCACTTTCTCAAAAAGCTCAAGAATTAGGTGTTGAGCTGTTTAGTTCACCTTTTGATGAGACTGCTGTTGATTTCTTAGAATCTTCCATTGATCCTCAAATTTATAAAGTCGCCTCATTCGAACTTAATCATTTTCCTTTGCTTCAGAAAATTGGTGCGTGTGGTAAACCAGTTCTGGCAAGTGTTGGCGTTTCGAACTTTGCTGAAATTAAATTCTCACTTGATACATTATTTTCATCTGGGTGCCCCGCGGTAACTCTCCTACATTGCGTGAGCGAGTATCCAGCTAAATTGGAAGACTTTAATTTAGCCTCTATGCTTTCATTAAAAAACGAATTTGGAACAGAAATAGGTTTGTCTGATCATTCACTTGGTCACTCAGTACCTATTGCTGCAACTGCATTAGGTGCCCGAGTCATTGAAAAACATTTTGCCCTCGATCGGGAAGAAAGTTCCATAGATGGTGGGTTTTCAATGCTACCTGAGGAATTCAAGGAAATGACCGCTGAGATAGTCTCCATTCATTCTGCCCTTGGTAATAAGCGAGTGTATGATCGAAATACTGAATCTAAAGGTGCCACATTTAAAAGATCTATTCTCGTTTCTTCGCCTGTAAAAAGTGGAGATCTTTTGACCAGAGACAATATCCGAGTTGCTCGTCCTGGTGATGGTCTGTGTCCGAGTCTATGGTTTGATGTTCTTGGAGCAAAAGCTAGTACTGACATGGATATTGGTCATCCTTTGTCAAAAAAAGACTTTAATAAGAATATTTAGTAATTTTATTTTGTGAGTGCTTTGGAATATTGACCCAATTAATGCTATGTTTGTATGTGAACCAATATAAAATTGATGAGATTGAATTACCCAATTTTACTGGATCATCTGACGAGAAGCTTAGAAAGGCTTGTTGCTGGGTTTCGAAATATTGTCCAGGTCGAACCCTCACTCTTGAGCAAATAGGTCTAATTATGGATGTTTCTCGTGAAAGAGTTCGGCAGATTGAAGCACAAGCTCTAAGAAAACTTAGGCATCCATCGAGGATAAAAATTTTAAAAGAGCATCAAAATTAGAATCGAGTTTAGTTGCCAAATTTCAATTTTAAATATTAGTGCCGAAAAATTAATTTGTTTTTCAGTAGTTGTTAATCTTTAAAATACTTATGAATAATAATGACGCCTATCTTTTGCTTAATGGTTTACCAAAGGTCGGACCTATTTCTGCAAGGGAATTATTAAAATCATTTGATGGAAACGCCGCTGATATTTTTAAAGCCAATAAATCCGATTTAATGCTAATAAAAGGAATTGGGGAAGGGATTATTGATTCATTAAAAAATCCGAAGAATGAAGAATGGTTAGATGCTGAACTTGACAAAATTAAAAGTAGAAGGGCTACATTTTTAATTCAATCACAATTACCTGAATTGCTTTTGGAAATTTACGATCCACCAATTGGTATGTATGTTGCAGGTAAAATACCAAACCTTCCTTTTGTTAGTATCGTTGGTACTCGAAATCCTACTATGTATGGACAAAAGCAAGCACGATTATTTGCCAGTCAATTAACGCAAGCGGGTTTCTGTGTGGTGAGTGGAATGGCCCGGGGGATTGATTCTGCAGCACATGAGGGTGCCTTAGACGCGGGTGGTCCAACCGTCGCAGTCTTAGGTTGCGGACTCGATATTATATACCCACCTGAAAACCTTAATTTATATCAACGGATAATGGAAAATGGAGCTGTAGTTACCGAATTTACATTTGGCAGAAAAGCAGATAAAAGAACTTTTCCGATGCGTAATCGACTGGTATCTGGTGTGTCGCAAGCTGTTCTTGTTGTTGAATCAGCATCATCTGGAGGCAGCTTAATTACTGCACAATTTGCAGCCGATCAGGGAAGGACAGTCTTTGCCATTCCTGGTCGTATTGATCAGCCAAGCTCAAATGGTTGTCACAAAATAATCAGAGATGGGGCAACCTTGGTTATGTCAGTAAATGATATCCTTGAGGATATGAGACCTTACGTGGATCAAAAACAAATTTCATTCAATTTCTCCATTGATGATGAAGCTGAGGACGATTCAAAAACTTTTTCTAACAAATTGAGTTCGAAAGAAAACTTGTTGGTTGATCAATTAAAAGAAGGGGATCAACTTTCACTAGACGAATTAAGTTTGGCGTGCTCTCTTCCTGTTTATGAAACGATGTCCCTCCTTACGCTTTTAGAATTAAATAAATATGTTAAAAAAAATCAGAATGGAAAATTTGAACTCATCTGAATTTACTCTATGACAAGACATTTAATTAATACTAAGGAACATAGATTTATATTTTTAGATTATTCTTTTTATTGCTTTTCAGTATTTGAATAGTAAAGTGAATGTAGTTTAGGGGAGTTGTTAGGCGAAGAACTGAGATACTTGTACGATCCACATGTGACCCTTAGAACCTGATGCGTATCCAATCGCCGGAGGGAAAACTTTGCACTATGTGTTGGTTATCTTTGGCGTTAATAAAAGTTTAAAGCCATGATAAAAAAAGTAGACAACCCCATAGATAGTGAGCACAGCTCCTTTCCCTTTTCTAAAAAAGTATATGTTGAGGGAAGTTCCTCATCCGTAAAAGTGCCTATGCGTGAAATTCCTCTTGGGCTTAGTAATCTTCCTAACGGCGAAAAAGAATCGAATTCACCAATACGAGTTTATGATACTTCTGGTGCATGGGGAGATGCTAGTTTTCATAAAGATCCAACGAAAGGACTTCCTTCTATTAGGTCTCGTTGGATATTAGAGCGAAATGATACAATTAATATTGATGGAAGGTCCTCGACACCAATTGATAACGGGTATTTATCCGACAAACATGCGGAACATACAGATAGCAGAACCAAAGAACTTCCTGATTTTGACCTTTCGACCCGAAATATCTTGCGTGCTGCTAAGGGGAAAACAGTAACACAACTACAGTACGCCAGGGAGGGGGTAATAACTCCAGAAATGGAGTTTATTGCGATTCGTGAAAATATGAAATTACAATCCTTAAATAGGGAGTTAGAGACATCTCCCAATGAGGATAGGAATTCACTTCTTCACCAGCATGTAGGTGAATCTTTCGGTGCATCAATACCGAAGGAGATAACAGCAGAGTTTGTTCGTTCTGAAGTTGCCCGTGGTCGTGCTATTATTCCTGCCAATATTAACCATCCAGAGCTTGAACCAATGATTATTGGTCGTAATTTCCTTGTGAAAATCAATGCTAATATTGGAAACTCTGCGGTTGCTTCATCCATTGAAGAAGAGGTTGAAAAAATGAGATGGGCTACAAAATGGGGAGCAGATACTTTAATGGACTTGTCCACGGGGAAAAATATCCACAGAACTCGCGAATGGATTATTCGGAATTGTCCAGTTCCAGTTGGTACGGTTCCAATTTACCAGGCTCTTGAAAAAGTTAGAGGTAAGCCTGAGGATTTAACATGGGAAGTGTTTAAAGACACACTCATTGAACAAGCGGAACAAGGTGTTGATTATTTCACAATCCATGCGGGTGTTCTTTTGCGTTATGTTCCAATGACAAGTAAAAGAATGACAGGTATTGTGAGTCGTGGTGGTTCCATAATGGCGAAATGGTGTCTCGCTCATCACAAAGAAAACTTTCTTTATGAAAAGTGGGATGAAATTTGTGAAATTATGGCAGCTTATGACGTATCATTTTCAATTGGTGACGGACTAAGACCTGGATCAATTGCGGATGCAAATGATGAAGCTCAATTTGCCGAGTTGAAGACTCAGGGAGAACTTACTACTAGAGCATGGGAATATGGTGTTCAGGTCATGAATGAGGGACCCGGTCATGTTCCTATGCATATGATTAAGGAAAATATGGATAAACAGATCGAGTGGTGTCATGAAGCTCCGTTTTACACACTTGGACCTTTAACCACAGATGTGGCACCGGGGTATGATCATATTACTAGTGGTATTGGTGCCGCAATGATCGGATGGTATGGTTGTGCGATGCTTTGTTATGTTACGCCAAAAGAACATCTAGGTTTGCCAGATCGGGAGGATGTTCGTGAAGGAGTTATTACTTACAAACTTGCAGCACATGCAGCAGACTTGGCAAAGGGTCATCCTGCTGCCCAGTTTCGTGATAATGCACTATCTAAAGCTAGGTTTGAATTTCGCTGGGAAGATCAGTTTAATTTATCTCTTGATCCTGAAAAAGCTAGGGAGTTTCATGATCAAACTTTGCCCCAAGATAACGCCAAAACAGCTCACTTTTGCTCCATGTGTGGGCCCCATTTTTGTTCCATGAAAATTAGTGAAGATGTAAGGAAGTACGCCAGAGAAAATGGGTACGATAATGAAGATGAGGCAATTGCTCAAGGTATGGCTGAAAAATCTCAGGAATTTCTTGATTCAGGTGCGGAAGTTTATACTTCAGGAGAATCGTAATGAATATACTTGTCAATGATGAGTCAAAGAATGTGCCAGCCGGTTCATCATTACGATCATTGCTTGTTGAGCTTGGTATGATTGAATTTAACGGTTGGGCCATTGCGGTTAATAATGAGGTTGTTCCAGTTGATGCAATTGATGATTTAACTTTATCTCCCAATGACCAAATTATGCTGGTACAGGCAACTCAAGGTGGATGACTGATTTACCCAGTGTTATTTTAATATCTCCGCCATCTGAAAAAGATGGAGAGATAGACTTACTTTGTCAGTTTTTCGACGCTGGTTTATCAAGGTTCCATCTTCGTAAACCGAATTTTTCAGCTGAGGATTTAAAAAGGTATTTGAATCAAATACCTTCCGAGCATTTGTCTAAAATTGTGGTGCACCGATGTCCAGAAGTTTTAGCAGATTTTGCAGTCGGAGGTTACCACCTTAGGTCAAATGAGTCTGCTCATCAAGTTCTGAAGGGCACATCAAGCAAGTCTCTTCATAAATTGAGTGAGTTGACTAGGTTGAAAGAAACTATGGACTATGTTTTTTTAGGGCCAATCTTTCGTTCGGTATCTAAGCAGGGATATGGTCCTAAGATATCACTTAATGAAATCTTTTCCCTTTTCAGTAGCGGAAGACTAAATAGCTTAGCTAAAATCCCAAAGGTTTACGCACTGGGAGGTATACGCAAAAAGAAAATGTTAAGATTGTCCGAAGTCGGTTTTAGCGGTGTAGCTTTACTCGGTTCGGTGTGGGGTAGTCGAGACCCTTTGAAATCTATCAAAGATTTTTTGGCGTTGGGTGTATCTTTTTCATCTGGAAAGTGAGTCGAATAAAAAGATCTCTGCCTCACTTACTGTGTTTAACATCTGATAGCAGTGATTTTTCTCATTCCGAGCAGGTGGGTATTCTTTTAGATGCAGGGGCCACTTTTATACAGATACGATCCAAGAACCTAAACTGTAGAGAACTTTTAAGCCAAGCAAATTACGCATCAAAATTAGCGGTTAAAAAGAATGCTATTTTAATTATTAATGATCATATCGGTATTGCTAAAGCATCTAGTGCATCAGGTGTTCATCTTGGTGAAAAAGATGAGTCGGTGTCTGATGCCCGAGTGCGTTTGGGGGAAGGAATGTTTGTTGGGGCAACCGTTCATAGTCTTTCAGAAGCAAAAGCTGTCAAAGAAAATGGCAATTGTGATTATATTGGGCTTGGTCCTTTTCGGTCTTCAGAAACTAAGGCGGGTTTCAGAAATTTTCTTTCAGAAAATCAAATTTTCCAGATTGTCGATTTACTATCGCCGATACCCGTTTTTTTGATTGGTGGTTTGAAAATAGCTGATTGCAATTTGATTCCTAAATTCAATCTACATGGGATTGCTGTATGTAATGGTTTATCAAATAAGACTAAGTATGGTGGAAATGTAAAAAGTTTCTTAAAAGAAATTAATAAATTAAATTGTATATCTGTATGATTGAGGAAGTAGACGAATTGAAAATATCCGGAGAAGTTTTTAATTCTCGATTATTTTTGGGTACAGGAAAATTTCAGTCTGGTGAAATATTGAGTAGGGCAGTTTTTGCTAGTGAGTCGCAGATGGTTACCGTAGCAATGAAGCGTGCAAACCCAAATGCAGAAAAAGATTCAATTTTAGATTTTCTTGATACTGCAAATGTTAGGGTTTTACCAAATACTTCTGGAGTTCGAGATGCAAAAGAGGCAATATTTGTTGCCCGAATGGCGCGCGAAGCATTAGGGACAAACTGGCTTAAATTAGAGATTCATCCTGACCCTAAATACCTAATGCCTGACCCAATAGCCACGCTTGAGGCAACAAAAGAGTTGTCTAAAGATGGTTTTGTTGTTTTGCCATACTGCCACGCTGATCCTGTTCTTTGTAAGCTCCTTGAGGAAGCTGGTGCTGCTGCAGTTATGCCTCTTGGCTCACCTATCGGGAGCAATCAGGGTTTGGAAAGCAGAGAGTTTTTGCGAATTATTATTGAACAGGCAAATGTTCCCGTTGTCGTTGATGCTGGAATTGGTGCCCCCTCTCAAGCATCTGAGGCGATGGAGATGGGAGCAAGTGCAGTTTTAGTTAATACGGCTATAGCTGTATCCCCAGATCCTGTAATTATGGGGAAAGCATTCGGAGGGGCTGTGAAAGCTGGGAGGGCAGCCCATTTGGCAGGTTTAGGGAATGTGAGCAAAAGTGCACATTCAACCTCTCCATTAACCGGTTTTCTTTCTTCTTAAATGTTTTCATGAATTCATTTTTAGATAAGTATGAGAATACAAGTTGGTCAGATATTTCTAGTCGAATTGAGTTATCGACAAGGGAGGAAGTTGAGGCTGCTTTAAATTCTGATGGGCGTTGTGGTTTGCAAGGCTTTGCTGCATTACTTTCACCAATAGCGGGTATTGAATATCTAGAAGAAATGGCCCAGATTGCTCACAAATTAACGATGCAACGGTTTGGTAAGGTTATTCGCTTGTTTGCCCCGATGTATCTGTCGAATGAGTGCACAAATGTTTGTGATTATTGTGGATTTAGCCTCGGAAATAAAATACCTAGGAAAACTCTCTCTATCGCTGAGATTTTAAAGGAAACTGCTGCATTACGAAGCCAAGGTTTCGAACATGTGTTATTAGTAACTGGTGAATCTACGAATAAAGTAAGTACGGATTATCTGTTTGAGGCTATTACGCTACTTAATGAATATTTTTCAAATGTTTCAATGGAAGTGCAGCCTTTGGATCAAAGTGATTACCAACATTTAATCAAAGCAGGTTTGCATGCGGTTTTGGTTTATCAGGAAACTTATGAGAGGAAGAGTTATGCCAAGCATCACATTAAGGGAAAGAAGACAAATTTTAATTGGCGTCTCGAAACCGCAGACCGACTCGGACGTGCGGGAATAAATAAAATTGGATTGGGTTGCCTGTATGGGTTGACAGAGGATTGGCGAACAGATTCTTTTTTTGCAGCTTTACACTTGGATTATTTAGAAAAGAAATATTGGCAGACTAGTTTCTCGATGTCTTTTCCAAGAATTCGACCATATGAGGGTGAAATGTCTCCCTTGGTTGATTTGCAGAATCGCGATTTGGTCCAATTACTTTGTGCTTTTCGTATTTTTAATCATGAACTTGAATTAAGTCTTTCCACTCGGGAGGGTCCGGCATTAAGAGAGCAACTATTGCCTCTTGGCATCACCACAATGAGTGCTGGATCCAAAACTAATCCTGGTGGATATTCAGTCTCCGATGATTCCCTTGAGCAATTTTCAATATCAGACGAAAGAAGTCCTGACGAAGTTGCTCAAATGCTTAGCCTAAAAGGATATGAACCAGTTTGGAAAGACTGGGACTCTTCTTACCATTTCAAAAGTAAAACCGAACCCAGTAAAAGTACATTTTCTGGCGAGAGTAATAGCTCTGATATAAAGATGGTTTCCTGATATTCTCTAAGAGAGGTTCATTATTCTTATTAAAAATGCTTTCCGCAAAAGAGACAGATCAATACCAAAGGCATTTATCGCTACCTGGGTTTGGTGTAGAAGGGCAGTTGAAATTAAAAAAATCCTCTGTACTAGTTATTGGGGCAGGGGGGTTGGGTTGTCCAGCTTTGCAATACCTGGTTGCTGCTGGTGTCGGGAAAATCGGTATTGTTGATGACGATTTTGTAGACATATCCAATTTACAAAGGCAGGTTCTCTTTAATCACGAGGATATTGGAAGTTCGAAGGCAAAAGTTGCGAAGTCAAAGTTATCTCTTTTGAATCCGAATATTGAGATTATTGATTACCCTGATCGTTTTAATTCAGTAAATGCCGAAAATTTATTACGCGGATTCGATGTAGTTGTAGATGGGACAGATAATTTTTCGACTCGTTATTTAATAAATGATGCTTGCATAATATATGAAAAAATTTTGGTTTACGGTGCAATTTTTCAATTTGAAGGACAGGTAAGCGTTTTTAACTTTAATAACGGTCCCACTTATCGTTGTTTATTTCCTTCCCCTCCGTCATCCAACGCTTTGCCAAGTTGTTCAGAAATCGGAGTTTTGGGAGTTCTTCCAGGAATAATTGGAAACCTCCAAGCACTCGAAGTTATTAAGGTAATTACTGGATTAGGAGATCCGCTTTCTGGGAGAGTACTATTGTACGACGCATTAAAACAAAGAACTCGAATGCTAAAGTTGAATCCAACGAACAATAGGAATTTAATTACCTCGTTGAAAGAAATTTCTTTATCCTGTGTAACAAATCAAGACGAAATGAGAGAAAAAATTATAAAAGAAATCAGTTCGCAGGAGTTGGTGTCAATTATGGATAAAGGGAACGAGGTTTTGGTTCTTGATGTGCGGGAGGGTTGGGAACGTGAAAAATCTAAAATATCGCCTTCTCACCATATCCCTTTAGGCGAATTTAGGTCAGATAAATGCCCTGTTTTACCTGATTTACTATCGAATAATATAAAGATCATCGTTTATTGTAAGGCTGGGGTCCGAAGTAGAATAGCATGCCAATCTTTGCAGGAACATGGATTTAAAGAATTGCATAACCTGTCGGGTGGTATTTTAGAGTGGGAAAGTGAAGGTTTTTCAGTTTCTTAATGTCAGTTTTGTTAGCAATCGGGGCCACTGATAGCTCGGGTGGTGCTGGATTATCAGCTGACCTTGAAACATTCAATAGTCTAGGTGATGATTGTTTACTTTGCGTTACAGCTGTAACTGCTCAAAGTAATAGTAGTTATATCGATACGCACGCTGTACCTAGTTCAATGATTGATGCACAGCTAAGATCAATTGGTGATCAGAAAATTGATGCAGTAAAAATTGGTATGCTTCCGAACACTGAAACAATTGAAATTGTTTCTGACTTCATTAGTCAAATTTCATGTAAAAACGTGGTTCTAGATCCAGTAATGAGGAGTTCTTCGGGCGGGAGACTTTTTATGGAAGAATCAATTGAATCATTACAAGGCGTTCTTTTTCCACATATTACATTGATAACTCCTAATTTAGCAGAAGCTAATACTTTAACAAAGGAAAGCGTTGTTAATTTTGAGGGGTTACCTGGACTTGCCAAAAAATGTATCAAGATGGGTGTTGATTCTGTACTGATTAAAGGTGGCCATATTTCTGAGAAACCTTGTCGTGATCTGTTATTTAGTAAAAATCAGCAGCTAATATTGGAGAACAAAAGAATTTCTGGCGGGACGGAGGTAAGAGGCACTGGCTGTAGGTTGGCAAGTGCGATTGCTCATTACTTAGCTAATGAAGAAATCAGTCTCGAATGTGCAGTGAAAAGGGCAAATAATTATCTGCATGGGTATATTTTAGATAATGTGTAAATTTTAAATCTAATCAAATTATCTTCCCAATGCTTTTCTTATTAGCTCTTCAGTAGAAGCACTATTTCCGATTTCATCTGAGGCTTTTCGGACAGCTTGGTCAGCGTCAATAGCTTTATAACCGAGGGTAAGAAGTGCGGATACAGCATCGTGGTAGACTCCAAACATATTTTCTTCCTGCTGTTGTTCATGTATGTCTTTTCCCTGAACTCTTGATGGAGGGGAAGATGTTTCAATGTCACTAGTTTTGGGTAAAACTTTATCTTTCAGTTCAACAATTATTCTTTCTGCTGTTTTCTTTCCAAGTCCCTGAGCTTTTGATAACATAGCTATATCTCCGCTGGCGATTGAAGTTTTAAGCATCGGTAGTGAAAGAGAGCCAAGGAGGTTCAGGGCAATTCGCGGTCCGATTCCAGATACTTTATCAACAATCATGCGAAAAAAGTCTCTGGATTCCCTGTCTATAAATCCATAAAGGGTTTGAGAGTCTTCGCGGTATGTAGCTTGCGTATATAATTTTATTTCTTTGCCCAGACTGGGAAGTTTCTCGGAGGTAGTAAGTGGAATATTGACTTCATACCCGATGCCTCCTACCTGAATAATTGCCATGTTAAGCTGGCACTCGATTAAATCTCCTTCAATAAATGCGATCATAGGCTTAAAATCAGGCTTTTAGACCTAAGACATCTTGCATGGAGTATAAGCCTGGATCTTTACCAATTGACCATTTTGCTGCCTTCAGTGCACCCGCCGCAAATATTACACGGTCCGTTGCTCTGTGCGTTAATTCTATTCTTTCACCTGTGCCCGCAAACATCACAGTATGTTCTCCCACAATATCACCACCTCGTAGTGCATGAGATCCAATTTCATTTACCATTCTTTCACCGGGCATTCCTTCGCGACCATGGGAGATATCTTTGTCTGCTAGTTTTCTTGAATCCATAATGATTTCAAGAAGGCGGTCTGCAGTTCCGCTGGGTGCATCTTTTTTCAGACGGTGGTGCATTTCGATAACTTCTGGATCAAATTCAGAGTTTATATCTAGAACTTTTGCTGCTTGTTGAGTAAGAAAGAAAAGTAAATTGACCCCGGTAGAAAAATTTCCAGCCCAAACCATTGGAGTAGACTCGGACAGCTTTTCTATTTCTTTTCTTTCATTTTTTTCATGCCCCGTGGTGCCAATTATAATCGGCTTTTTATAGGACTTGGCAATTTCAGCAAGTGGTCTTGTAGCATCCCGAAGAGAGAAATCTACAATTACATCACATCCTTTTACATCGTTCTCCGGGTTATCTCCTAAATCAATTGAGCTGCTAATTATACAGTCGTTATCCTCTGCAATAGATTTAATCGCTGTACCCATTCGCCCCTTTGATCCGCTAAGTAAGATTTTTACTGTCATAAGTTATAATTTTCAGAGATCCAAATTTTTGGCAATTTGATTGAATAAGTCTTTTTTTTCTTTCGAGGGAGGGGTTAGAGGAAGTCTTACTTCTGGTGATGCGATAAGGCCTTTACTGTGCATGAGAGTTTTAATAGGTACAGGATTTGGTTCCAAAAAGATATCTGAAAAAAACTGGTAGTTTTGTAAATGAATATCTCTCGCCTTCTTGAAATTTTCATTCAGAGCAGAAGAAACTAATTTGGAAACTATTGAAGGAATAATGTTCGAGGCGACGCTAATTACTCCTTTTGCACCGCATGCTATAAAGGGAAGGGTAAGCCCATCGTCACCGGAGAGAATTACAAAATCATCACCTAAGGCACAGGCCGTTTCTGAAACTTTGGCAGATCTTCCACCTGCTTCTTTTAAGGCACAGATGCTAGGATGCTTTTCAAATAGCTTTTGAATTGTTGATGTTGAAATCTCAATTCCGCAACGTGATGGAATCGAATAAAGAATAATTGGTTTTTCAGTACACTCTGCGATAGCACTAAAGTGAGCAAAAAGACCCTCTTGGCTCGGTTTATTGTAATAAGGAGCGACTAAAAGAAAGGCATCAGCCCCTGCTTGATCAGCTTTCTTGGTCAATTCAAGAGCTTCTGCGGTCGAATTTGCCCCCGTTCCTGCAATAACTGGAATTTGCCCCTGTACTATTTCTACTGTTGATTTAATGACTTGGAGATGTTCTTGATCCGAAAGGGTGGGGGATTCCCCGGTAGTTCCACAGGGAACAACGCCTGATATACCCGAAGATAATTGTGCGTTCACAATGGTTTGGAGGTCGGCATAGCATACCTTCCCATCATTCATAGGTGTTATAAGAGCGGTGTGCGCTCCATGAAGTAGTTTCTTGTCCATTTGAAATAAATGTGCGAGAAAAGGATTATTCCCATTTTGCACATGTTCTTTCTCAAGGGGAATTTTTCAGTGGTCAACTTTTTAATGGTGGAAACTCAAAGGATTCGTAATTTTTGTATAATAGCGCATGTCG
>JABGWZ010000200.1 GCA_018675995.1 Opitutia bacterium
AGAGCTTGAAAGATCTGGGGAGGCGGTTGTTTTTGCTAGATTAAACGATGTTTATTCGCTCATAGACAAACAACTTGATGTAGAAGATATTGAAGCAAGAGAAAATGAAATTGAGATTACGAGGGCAGGAAGAACTAGAGATCTTGTTTTAGGTAATCTTTTATTTAAATAGTTTGTTAAAGTTGATTAGATATTAGTTTTTTCCAGCAGATAAAAAACTCCTGGTTGCCATCATTTCCTCTCGGACTAGATTCTACTTCAGCAAACAGTTCAGCTCCATTTAGGTGGATTTTAGAAAAAGTAATTATTTCATCAATAACTCTTTTTTGAATAAGTTTGTCTTTGATAACACCTTTACCTCGGTCTGCTTCTTCCTTTTTGCATTCGAATTGAGGCTTTACCAGTGCGATTAAGTATCCTTCTTCTGCTGTAAAACTCCATGCTTTTTCAAGAACTTTTTTGAGAGAAATAAAAGACATATCCATTACAACAAAAGGAAAAGCAATCCGATCAAGCTTTTCCACCGTAAGAGTTCGAAGGTTTGTTTTTTCAATATTTTTGACTCTTGGGTCTTGCCTGAGTTTATAATGCAATTGTCCATGGCCCACATCTACGCATGTTGCAGAAGATGCACCATTTTGAAGGAAATAATCACTGAAGCCACCAGTTGATGCTCCGAGATCTAAAACTTGGCAACCAACAATTGAAATTGGGGATTTTTCAAAAAAACTTTTCATTTTAAAACCACCTCTACCCACATATGGAGATGGGTGTTCTAAAGTTAATTTGCTTTCTTGATTAAGCATTCTGCTTGATTTATCAATTTTTTCAGTTCCCAGTTTTACTTGCCCGGCAAGTATGTACGCTTGTGCCTTGGTTCTTGTTTCGCAGAGTCCGAGTTTAAGGAGGAGTTCATCTGCTCTGATTTTACTTTCTTTTTTCTTTTTAGAACTCGATTTCATCCACTTTTGGTAGGGTAAATTAATCAAAATGTGAACTGAAATACACAAATATTTTAAACTTCACAAAAAAAAACTTGACCTGTGTGGGTTAAAATGGGATGAAATGGTTAGAAATGGAAATTAGTGGATAAATCTTTATTGGGAATGGAGGCAAGTACTACGACTTATTTTGTGGGTGAGTTCGTTCATGCAATGGACTCCAAGGGTAGGGTGACTATTCCTTCAAAATGGAGAATTTCAGGCGGAGATAATACCTATTTGGCAATTCCCAACCCAGGGGGATATATTACGGTATATCCACCAAAAATGGTTAATCGGTTAGAGGAAAAGATTGCCGCTGCAAGTTTAAGTGATGTTAGAGCTCAGGCACTTTTGATGGAGCTATTTTCCAAAGCTCATTCATTTGGTTGCGATAAGCAGGGGCGAATAAACTTAAACGATAAACTTTTGTCGCATGCTGGCATTGTCGGGAAGGCTGTCTTGGTTGGAAATTTTTCAGCTTTTGCAATTTGGTCTGAGGAGAAATACGAAAATCGTGAAGTAACTGATGAAAGAAATATTTTTGATGCAATGAGGGAGTTGGGCTTATGAGTCTAAAACGCATTCATTGGGCAACTTTTAGGGTGGTTGTTCATATAAAGGGAGATTGTGTTAGATTTTCCCAGCTCCCTCGCATTGTATTCGGTCGATTCATTCAGTTGTTAAATTCTAGAGGGATACGGGAGGTCTCATTCAATGTACTGTGGTGCGGTTGAGTTTGTTTGTTCTCCATCAATGGTGAAGCATATACCAGTTTTATTAGACGAGAGCATAAGTTTTTTAGGTGCTGCTAAGGCTGGGCGTTATGCTGATTTAACCTACGGCGGAGGCGGGCACACAAATGCTATTTTGGGGGCAAATGGAGCTAACGAGTTGGTTTCTTTTGACTGCGACCCAGATGCTGAGGTTCGTGCGAATGCCACACTTGCAGAATTCGGTGATAGGTTTACTTTTCATGATCTTTCATTCCAGCGTATGGATGAAGTTTCTTCAGAATCGGAGTTTGACGGTGTAATAATGGATTTGGGGATTTCATCTTTTCAGTTGATGGAGCCTCTAAAGGGGTTTTCTTTCCGTTTAGATGCACCAATTGATATGCGTCTTGACCCTAGGGTTGGAATTAGTGCTGCTGAATTTCTTGAAACTG
>JABGWZ010000185.1 GCA_018675995.1 Opitutia bacterium
AGAACAATTGTATGCGATGCCTGCCAAGGGGGTTGCACGCCTGCCAGCAACAGAGTTAATCAAAATTATTAGCCCCTTCTGTTTTTCACGCATTCTTTTTAAAGCAGGGGTCAAAATATTAAAAGACCCGGTTAAGTTTGTCTCAATTAATTGATCCCAGTCTTCAGGCTCGAGCTCCTGCATAGATCGATTTACAATATTTAATCCTGCGGCATGTACCAGTATATCAAGACTGCCAAATTCTTCATCGAACCAATCAAAAAGCATACCAACTGAAGATCTATCCGTCACATCAGAAACAAACTCTTTTGGTTTTGATACAATTTCAACAAGGTTTATCGTTTCTAAGAGAGCATCTTTCCTCCTGCCACATATTCCAACAGAAGCACCTTCCTCAGCCATGCTTAGGGCAATTGCCCTACCCATCCCTGAGCCTCCACCAGTTATGAGTACTTTCTTTTTATTCAGGGAATTTGTATCATTGTTCATGCTTCCATCCCTGAAAGAAAAATCAATCTTCGTCAAGAATTTGAAGAAGTCAAAAAATAGACAAATAATACCAGCTTGCAAGATAAGCAATTGAACATAGGAAATAAATGTAGGTTTTAAGGCTGGAGGCATAACTTCAAATACCTCTTACTCTAAATAACCCGAACCATCACATTACTTGAAAAAAGAAAAAAAAAGCAAAATAGAGTGGATAATCATAATTGTATTGGCATCTATATTTGGTGCCGTCTGGTTACTTGCACATTGGAATCTGTCACGCCAACCACCTCATCATAAAGGACCCGGAAGTGTGGGTTATGAGGATCCTTCAATACCACCAGCTAAAACAACAGGTGAATAAATCGGTCTGTATTAGCGGATGTTCTCGTGGACTAGGACGGGCAATGGCTAAAGAATTTTCCTCCCGTGGTTGGATAGTGACTGGAGGAGCCAGGGATAAAGATGCTCTCGCAGAACTAAAGTCAGAATTACGAGAAAATTATTTCATTCACCCATTTGACGTAACTTCTCCCAAAGATGTCGAGAATTTCTCTCAATTGGTTATGGATTCATTTGGACCACCTGATTTACTGATAAATAATGCTGGTATGATCAATCGGAACGCGCTACTGACGGAGATAACTCCAGAAGAGTTTTCAACAATCTTAACAGTCAACCTGGGTGGAATTCATAATATGATCCGTTCCTTTGTTCCAATGATGGAAAAAAACGGAACGGGAATCATTGTCAACTTCAGTTCTTACTGGGGTCAATCAACTGCCCCTGAAGTTGCACCATACTGTGCGACAAAATGGGGAGTAGAGGGATTAACCCGATCTCTTGCACAAGAACTTCCAAGTGGATTAGGTGCAGTCGTATTTAACCCAGGCGTTATTAATACAGATATGCTACGATCAACCTTCGGCGAGCAAGCTGAAAGCTACGAACTCCCTGACCAATGGGCAAAGCGGGCCGTTAGCAAAATCGAAAAACTGTCACTGAATGACTCTGGTAAAACTGTAATTGGATAAAAATTGTTTTTCTTTTTTGTGCTTTCGTACCTTAATCTACTTTATTTTTTAATTGAAACAATGTAACAAAAACAAATGCTTATACATACAGTTATCTTTTGGTTGAAAGAAGGATTAAACGAAGACGATCGAAAAACTTTTTTTGATGGTGTTGAAAAACTAGGATTAATTAAGTCTGTCGAACACACCTTCATCGGAACTCCAGCTAAAACTCCCGACAGACCGGTTGTGGACAATACTTATGACTGTGCATTAACCGTTGTTTTGAGTGATTTAGAGCAACATGATAGCTACCAAGTTGACCCAATTCATTTGAATTTTATAAATGAATGTGCACACCTTTGGGAAAAGGTCACGATTTATGATGCGGATTAAACTTTGGGATTTGATAAGGATTGATTCGCCAAAAACCGAACCAATCCATACGCCAAAATAACTGCCATTGGACCTATTACAAAACCCTGCGGGCCATAGGATAAAATTCCACCAATAATTCCCAAGAAAAGCATAAAGCTGAGCCAGGCACCCTGCTCGTGGAGCCTTCGTCCCATACGCATTCGAATTTGG
>JABGWZ010000116.1 GCA_018675995.1 Opitutia bacterium
CCCTTTGGCTATGCTACGGTAAATAGCGTCGTGAGAATCACCATTTTTCCAGTATGAATCAACCAAACTGGGACCAATTCCACCATCCAGCTTAGGACCTTGGCAATTAAAGCAAATCTGATTGTAGACCTCCTGTCCGCGTTCAATATTAGCAAAGCCAAAAGATAGTCCAATATTGAAGATGGTTATGTATTTGAAGAAGTGAAATTTCATGAGGTTAAAATTTTTTATCTATTAGAATTTCTTGTGAATACACACGCGAAATAGTATGAGATTGTCGAAGTTCAGATTGATGAGCAATTCATAATACACTCCAATATTATGATGACTTGCCAAATAAAGTTTTTCGAAAAACATAAAAAAATTCGACACCCCCAATTTAAAAATAGAGAGTTATTTATGAAAAGAAGAGAATTTTTGTCCACAACTTCAGGTGCTTTATGTTTCACTCATTCGGTAAAGGCTGAAGAATACTCCTTTAAGGGGGAAATTAAGAAAGCAGTTAAATTTGGCTCCAAACCCAATGACCAAAAAATGCAAAATTTAAAGGACTTGGGCTTTGATGGAATTGAGGGTTCCGGCCCTGGTTTGCAGATTGAACCGATGAAGAAAGCATGTGCAAAGCACGATTTGCCCATGCATGGAGTGGTTTACAATAAACATTGGAAGGTTCGGTTGTCCGATCCAAATCCGGAGGTGCGTGAAAAAAGCCGAATCGGACTAGAACAAGCCATGCATGAAGCAAAGGGAGTCGGTGGAACATCCGTCCTATTGGTACCTGGCAGAGTTAAAGGTGACCAAGAAACTCACCAACATGTCTGGGATCGTTCTATTGAGCAAATTCGTAAACTGATTCCTTTGGCAAGCGAACTAAAGATACATATTCTGATTGAAACCGTATGGAATGGGTTTTGTTACAAGCCTGAACAGTTTAGGGATTATATTGATGCCATCGATAGTCCTTGGGTGCAGGCTTATTATGATATTGGAAATATGCAGAAATATGGGCCCAGTCATAAATGGATTCAAGTGTTGGGAAAACGAACTCTTAAGTTGGATGTTAAGGATTGGGGGTCCAAAAATGGATTCTGCCCACTTGGGCAAGGAGATGTAGACTGGAAAAAAGTCCGCCACGAACTCGAAAAGATTAATTTTAAAGGGTGGGCAACCCGAGAAGGAAATGATGGAGGTGTCGAAAAGACAGCGAAGTTGATGAACGAATTACTCTCTCTGTAAAATTAATTAAAAGGGAGCAACTTCAACTACCAATCCGTCCAATGCTTCAGTCATTTCAACCTGACAGCTAAGTCGGCTTCTCTCATCCGTGCCACTTTCTAGATCGATCAAGTCTTGTTCGGCCTCAGTCGCCCGTCCGGTTTTATCTAGCCACTCAGGCTTGACTCTGATGTGACAAGTCGCGCAAGAGCAGCAACCACTGCACGCACCTTCAATTCCATCGACATCATATTCTCGGGCAATTTCCATAAGATTACCGATCGCATCTTCAACAATAGTTTCTTTTCCGTCTTGGGAAATAAATGTAACTTTGGGCATAGTAGTATTTAGTTAGTATTGAAAGTAAGATAACTTTTTTAATTTATTTTTAAAGGCAATGCAAACTTAGCAAATTTTTCTTTTGTTTTTTGGAGAGTTGAATAATCAGGAGTTTCGGGATAACTCACGAGGAAATTGTTTTCATCTATAAGATTAAGATAACAGTGAGTTGCACCCCGGGGTATCATAAAACTGATTTTTTTACCTGGGGCTTCATGGCCTTTAATTCTAGACCATTCTTCATATTGTTTTCCCCCATTGAAGGAGTAAATCAGGTCTGCTCGAAAAACTTCAGATCCTCTGGTGTGAATGGCAAACACAATCTTATTGTTTTTGATCTTATGAGAAATAATCTGTGGAGTTAGGTTTTTTTCTGCTCCGATTTTGCGTGCCTGAGCGTTGAAGTAGGGATAACTTGCATCCATCTCATTAAGTACTGCAGAAAGCTTCTGGTTTAATTCTTTAGTTAAATCTGGTCGCTTGGAACTAAGGTTGTTTGCTTCTTCAATATCTACCCTTACCTGCTTTTCACTTTCCTCTCTGTAGAGCTCATAAAGTTCGAGCTCAGCATTATTTTGGTGGTATTTATGATCGTAGTTCCGGACGAGTTTGAATCCTTTTACCCGAATCGAACTTTCAAAAGCCGCACTATTTGGGAAATGCCAAACCATTGAATCACGTACCTTGCCTTGCTTATCTTTTACGAAGCTTGAATCTTTGGGGTTGTTCAAGAGTAAGTCTCTTAAGTCAGCTCCATCCAAGTTTTTCCCATTTGGTTTAGGAGTTCCGGTCAGAGAAAGTAGGGTGGGGTAAAAATCCAGACCGTTTACCATTACATCCGTTTCAATTCCCTTTTTGATCCCCGGGCCAGTTATAATTAATGGCACGCGTGTACCTCCTTCCATCAGAGATATTTTCCCTTTATCCAGAGGATAATTATCTGTAATCACCTCTTTCGGGTGACCTTCCATACCTCCGTTATCCGAAGTGAAAATGATATATGTATTCTCCACCAGTTTGTGACCGGGCCAACGGGGATCTTCCGTCGTGTTAAGGTAGTTGAAGACTTTACCCATGTGGTAATCAAGTTCTTCGACCATGGCACAATAAAAAGGATTGGTCTGACCCTTTTGCGTCCAACCACTTTTATCCTTGGGTCTCTCCACGCCAAGCTTTTTACAGTATTTTTCAAGGAGCTTTTCAGAGCGAGTGTGAATGGGTGTGTGTACTAGCCAAGTGGCGTAGTACAGGAAGAAAGGTTTGTCGTGGTTCTCCTTCAAGAAGGTAAGGGCATCCTCACTGGTCTGATGATAGGGATAGCCATTTTCATCTAACTGGAAGGGGTCTTTTGTTCGAGTGGATGCAAACCCTTCAACCCGACTGGGCATACCTGATCTTGCCCCACGGTTGCTTCTCGTCCAGTCAAAGCCTTGATCTTCGGGTTGAGGGAACGCGTGGTGATCAATGGCCATATGCCATTTGCCCGAGTGGCCGGTTGTATATCCATTGGACTGCAATACGCGGGCAATTGTATTCTCATCTTCAGGCATTCTACCGCTGTACCAAGGTGCAATCATCGTCCAGCCTAACTTATGATTGGGGGTTGGAGGGGCACCTCCCACCACATGGGTCTTTTGGGCACGGGCTGGATGGTTGCCACTCATGATGGCACACCGACTGGGTGCACAAGTGGGAGCCGGTGAGTAAGCTTGCCAAAATTTCACCCCGCGTTGAGCAAGAGCATCGAGATTTGGGGTCTCCATTGGCGAAGGCTCATCGATATCATAGCATTTAACATCCTGCCATCCTAGGTCATCAGTCAGGATGAGCACTACATTTGGCCTAATTGGTCTTTCTTTGGCAAAGCTTACAGATACGAAAATGAATGAGAGTAGCAGGGAGGGATGGTATTTCATAGGTAAAGATTAAGAGAGAAGAAAATAACAAATAGCAGAAATGACAAGGGTACCAAAAAGGTTCAAGACCAGACCTTCCCTGACCATTCTTTTAATAGTCACTTCACCCGTTCCGAAAACCACTGCATTGGGGATGGTGGCAACGGGTAGCATGAAGGCACAACTGGCACTCATTGCAGCCGGAATCATCAGGAGGATGGGATCAATATTGGAAGCGGTTGCGGCAGCGCCAAGAATGGGCATAAGAACATTAGTCGTTGCTGTATTGCTGGTCATTTCCGTGAGGAAGGTCACTAAAAGACAGATTCCAAGCAGCAATCCAAAAAGAGGGAGGTTCTCAATACCCGAAAATACTCCGGCAATGGATGCACTCAGACCGGACTGCTTAAAAGCTTCCCCTAAGCAAAGCCCTGCAC
>JABGWZ010000257.1 GCA_018675995.1 Opitutia bacterium
ATAAATTCATTGCTTGCATGTGCTTGTGCAATATTACCTGGACCAAAAACAATTGCCGGAGTTCCTCCCATTGCGATGGGAGAGGCATCCGTAAAGTAGGATACCCCATGAGTTTTTCTTTTTTGGGATGCTCGTAGCAGAGTTTGAACGAAGGGAAGATTTGGGTCTGTATCCAAGGGTGGGCATGGTACAGCACGAGTGCTTGAGAAATCGGGTGCGGTGACGTTTTGTTTCCGGAATAGAGCCATGAGTTCTTTTTTTATTGAATCCTCATTCTCTCCGGGAATCGTTCGTCTATCCAGATCAATGATGCATTTGTCGGCGACAATATTGGGTTGGTTGCCCCCCGATATTTTTCCAATATTGAGGGTCGGAGAACCGAGTAACGGGTGGGTTCGTTTGCTTAATATTTTTGGATAATCATGAAATAGGGTTTTTAGAATAGGAGTCATGGCTTCGATTGCATTTTTACCATTCTTTGGAGTGGCCCCATGAGCAGCCACGCCTGTGGTTTTAAGTTGTAGCCATGAGTTGCCTTTGTGGGCAGTTACAACTTTAAGTTCGGTTGGTTCGCCCGCAATCGCAAGATCGGCTTGAGGGCCAGACTTAGCCAGTTTTCGAGAACCTGCCTGCCCGAATTCCTCATCGACTAATCCCACGAAGATAACTTCCGTGCTCAGCGGTAAGGGGCCGTTTTTCGTCAGATCACAAAATGCCTGAAAGAAGGCAGCCATTGAACCTTTCGTATCGCATGCTCCTCGGCCATGTAATTTACCATTTTTAATTTTTGGTTTAAATGCATTTTCTTCAGCCGGTACCACATCCATGTGGGGAGCTAACATAATCCGCGATTTGATTTTACCCTTGGGCTTTAAGCGAAGAAGAATATTTTTCCGACCCGGTAAAACTGCCTGTCTTTGAATTTCTACTCCTAATTTGCCAGCTTGATCGGCAAGAAGGGTAGCTATTCCTTCCTCTCCGGTTAATTTGGAGTTCGATGGAGCAAGGGATGGGTTTATACTAGGTATAGAGACAAGGTCTGAAAGTAATCGAGTGACCGGAGATTTGCTTGGCATGAAAAAAGAATTTGGTTGAGCTTTAAAAAGGGCAAGGCTGAATCATGTCATGTTATGATTTCTTCCTTATTTATGACTTTGCAAGGCGATTTATTATCCCACCACTAACAGAGAACTTGCAGTTTCATATTTGGCAATAAAAACTAGGATGAGTTGTTCCTATTCGAACGAGCCAGAATCTTCCATCGTGCTATATTTCCTCAACCGAAATATCCTTGAAATCAATTTTCATGTTTCGACTTCCGTGCAGTTGGATACCTATAGGTCCTTTTTCTTTTGCCGAGGATGATTTATACTTCATTACCTCTTCCTCCTGTAACCATACAGTATAATTTTGACCAACTGCTCGAATGCGCATTTGGTTCCAACCTTTCGGTTTGAGGAGTTTTTTAATATTCTTGGCCTCAACTGGATAACCTTTACCCGGAATGTATGGTGAACAGGTCATATCTCTCTTGAGTGACCCGGAAATTCCAATTTGGATCTGATCTGAATTTCTTAGATGAATTCCTGAATCAATGGTTCCCTCAATAAAACGAAATCCCAAAGTAACTTCAAAGTTTAGGTATTCCTTTTCAGTCCATAGAACCGAGCCTTTTTTCTTGGGCCCACTTCTTACTTCAAGGATATTATTGGTTACCTGATACCATTTTGAAGCCTCATTGCCTTTAGGGACCTTCCATCCCTTGAGTCCGTGTTTGCCTAAAAGATCGGATGATTCGTTAGATATATCCTTTTTTCCTAAAAGCGAAGAAGAGAAAAAGCATAAAACGGTTAGGACGCTGAGATTTAAAAGACTATTTTTATACATGAATTTCAATTGTTTGATAATCCTAATTTAGAACATGGTTAAACCTATGAACTCTTCCGGTTATGTTCCATTCCGCAACAAAGATATCACCCTTGGCATTACAGGTTATCCCATGGGGTGCTGTGACGATGCCTTCACGCCATTTTGTCGGTGGAGTTCTGTTGGTTCCAATTTCGTCTTTTTTGCTATTTCCGCCAACTTGGGCATAGATATTGCCTTTTTTATCGAGGATAGTCACCCGCCCGCGCAGTTCTCCAACAACCGCCCAGTCACCGTGAATATGAACACAGGCAGGGAGTAATAGACCTTCCTCCACGACTCCGATGAACTTGCCATCGAGACCCAAATGAACACCCCGGTTATTTGCCCGGTCCATGCCAATAATCCGTGCAGGGCTGTAGCGAGAATCTATGACCAGTTTGTGGAGGGTACGAAATCCATAAGGTGCATCCTTTCCTCCAAACGAGTTTAAATACTTACCCTTTTTGTTAAATCGGTGAATATGATCGGAGGAATAGCCATCGGTTAAAAAAATATCTCCGTTTAAGGATACATCTGCACCAGTCAACCGGACGAAAGGTTTTCCGTCTTTACCTTTTCTTTTGAATTCATCAGGAATCGAGGTACTGGGGATTTTCAAAACAGTTTTACCGTCGAGAGTCAATTTAAGGAGTTCACCTCCGCCCACACGAACCGCATAAATAAATTCCTGTTTTCCTTCTTTTTTAATAA
>JABGWZ010000175.1 GCA_018675995.1 Opitutia bacterium
GCATCTGTCACATTGCCACCGTTTGTACGAATATATCCATCCCCTAGTCCGTAGAAAGTACCTGTACCTTGGTTTAGATTAGCGGGGTTCATTCGTTGGAGGGAAAAAGTGGTATTATTCCAAGTATTGCCTTTCCCCATTAAGGTTTTCCAGGCCCAAGTATTTGTCCATTTGAAGACTGCAAAGATAGTCATTTTGTTCCACATATCGAAGGATTCATTGCTATCTGAGATTGTAAACTCATCGCCGTTGGTGTTAAAGGCGGGAAGACCTAATAAACCTTTCGATAAGTAAGTTGGTGATCCGCTGGATGTTATAGCATGATGCCCCTTGCCACTTTTGTCTGCCCAGAAAAGGGTGGCGTTTCCGTCTTCGGGTTGTCCTAGTTCGCCGAGATAGGTTCCACGGTCCAGGGAGCTTCTATCCGAGGCATCGAGCCAAAGCATCAAATTAAGATTAAGGGTGAGAGGAGAAAATATATCCTCATCAACTAAGGAGATGCTAAGGCTTTTTTCGAATGATGTGTTAAAGTCATCGGTTGCACGAACGCGAATGAAAAATTTACTGGAATTTAATTCGTAATTGAATTGAGCATTGCTGGAGAGATTACCTGATTGACTGAGAGAAAATAGTTGATTGTGAGTGTCTCCCTGACCGGAGACTAGGGAAAGCGTGTGTGCATTCCAAATGTTCGGATCAGTTACATTGAGTTGTCCAATTAGAGTACCTGCAGGGCGGTTTTCTATAATTTTTAGGGGCGCATTTGAACTTATTGCAATGGGTGATTTGTTAATGGCTCTAAAGTCGTTTGCCGTTGTGGGGTCTGTTCCAAGATTTCTCTCAATCGAATTTTTGAGTCCATCGCCGTCAATATCACTATCATAGGGGTCCTCCACGCCATCACCGTCCAGATCTTCAATGACATTAAGGATGTTTATGTTAAATTTCTTATCCAGGTGATTTCCATAATTATCGGATGCGCGAACAAGAATTTCATAATTGGAAAATTTTTCATGATCAAAGGATTGATTTGATAAAAGCTCATCATTAGTGGATAACGAAAATGGTTGATTGACTGGATCGTAAGCAAGTGGAAGTTTCCATTTGAAGTGAAGATAACTCTCTACCTGTTGGATCTGAAAATCACTTAATGCTTTGTTGAATATGATCAGTTCTCCAAGGTCACCATTGAAAAATCTTCCTTCTATGTTTCTGTCGTTGGAAAAGTTATTAGCGGTTACATTTCCACTTGTTCTTAAGGAAATAATAGAGAGCTTAGTTGGAATATCAGCTTTTGTTCCATCAATTAGCTGACCATTTAATGATAATTTTCCATTGTATACATTTGGAGATGCATGTTTTTCCCAAAAAAATTGACCAGTTTTGAAATGAAAGTGCACCCTGCTGTTATGAGCCAACATAAATCCGTAGCCCGTTTTTTTCCTGAGTACCCAAAATATTGTTCTAATGTCGTTCATTTCATTAAAGGAGTGATACGCACCTTCCGATCCAGGGTATTGCATAAGGGAAAGCCCGTTCTGAGCATTTTGTTTTATGGTTGGGTATCCAAAAACAGTGCCGTGCATGGTGGCATAATTATTATTTCCACTTTTGTCATCCCATTGAGTACTTGCCCAATTTAACTCGCTCGCATCTAACCACAGAGCTGGGTTTATATTAAGCGGAAAATAAGGTCGGATTTTGAATCCTAATTTCTCCGGATTTGCTGACTGCTGCGAAAAAGTCCCAATTTTTGTGCCGATTGGCTTATTTTCTTCAATTGATTTCCCGGTAAGTTCAAAATCAAATTCCAGCGGGTTTGCGTTTAGATGTGCAAAGTAGGACAATATAATGCATGAAATTCCCCAAAACTTAGCTTGGAGAAATTGTCTAACTTTAATACTATCTAACATCATCCCTTAACATTATTTAAATAACACTAATAATTTCATAGAATAGGTTAAAATGTAAACTGAAGGCAATCCAATAAAGTTGTGAATATTGCTTATTTAATTGATGAATATAAAAGATTCTTAATTAAATTAATACCCTGATTGAGGGATATTATTTTTAACAATCCTTTTATATGGAGAGGGTTATTTTATTCGATTGAATCTGTTGAATAGTCATGAAAGACGGCTTTTCCGTCTTTTATACCTAGTATGTATAACCAATTGGATGAATTATTTCTGAATAGAAATGGGTAGATTCCTTTTTTTGTCCATATCCATTTAAATTCTCGGGACCAAAGCCAAAAATCATCTTCTTTACCAGGATGTGCATATAACCAACCAATTGACTGATGGTATATCCATCCGCTTTTATGGGGAAGAAATGTACCAAACCAATCAGATTCCCTCCATCCGGCATTATTAGTTTCTTGTAATGAGTTCCACCATTCAACAGGTGAAGATGGCGTAGTAAAACTAACAGACTGGCTGATAATTACCTTATCATCATAGACTGTTTCCACCCTGGCAAAATAGGTGCTGTTTTCATCGAGATTGAAGGTAGATGCTTTTAGGTCTCCATTATCCAAGAGAGCGGATGTCGAATATACAACCTTGGAAAATCGCTCATTTTGGGAAATCAGATAATTGAAAACTGGAAGCGTGGTATTGCTATCACCAAAAATCATGTTGTAGACTTCACTTGAACTACGATTTTCTCCAGTTTCCTCATTAAACCATGGACTGCCTCCAATAAAGACCAGGTCTTCGGGGATTTTCTCTCCGTTTTGGACCCACTCATTAAAAGTAGGTTTGAGTTTAGCCTGGCTAATATTATTATCCAGGTAAAGAGGGGTAGAAAATGAGACTCTACCATTCGGGTTAATCGTTGCAATGGTGGAACCTAACTGAGGGTGTTGACCAGGATCTTTGATGAGTTTAATTGAGAATGAACTGTCAAGGGAGGCGTTATGCTCATCTGTGGCTCGGATACGAATCGAAAA
The DNA here is from genome assembly GCA_018675995.1 of Opitutia bacterium. GTDB lineage: Bacteria > Verrucomicrobiota > Verrucomicrobiia > Opitutales > Seribacteraceae > Seribacter. The sequence continues at coordinate 2,954 of JABGWZ010000175.1, forward strand.
ACTATTTGCCTCCTCCTGATATCTGAACAGAGCGGATGTGGTAAGGCTATGATTCTGATCTATCTTGAAAAGATTATTATGAATTGATCCGTTTCCGTCGATAAAGGAGAATATATGGGTTGCATTAATATCTGGATCTATGGCTGATAAGCTACCTACTTTAAAACCTCGGGGTACAGTTTCCAGAAAAGATTTATTTGATAATTCTATACTTGTTGGTGGTAGATTGGGCAGGGAGTTTTTATCTCTTGGGTCTGCACCATAAGTAATTTCATACCTATCTGTGAAACCATCATTGTCATCGTCAGCGTCGAAAAAGTCTTCGATTCCGTCCTGATCGAAGTCTTCAACGATGTTGATAAGTGGGATTATGAATTTTTGGGAAAGGGAGCCGTTGTGTTGATCGGTTGCCTTTACATGAATTGTGTAGGCTGTTGAGTTTGTCTCAAAATCAAAAACAGTTCTTGTGGAAAGGGTTCCATTTTGATCAATTTTGAACAGTTGGTTACTCACATCTTCATCTGCAAGGAAGTTGAGGGAGATGGTGGAATTTGGGTCGGGGTCAATGATGTAGAACCTACCAATGGGGGTGCCGGGTGGAAGGTTTTCTAACAAACTTGTGTTATTCAGTTCGATTAGCTGGGGGGGCGCATTGGCGATTGAATTTGCATCCCTCGGGTCGGAACCGTAGGCAATTTCGGTGAGATCGGAAAACCCGTCGTTATCATCATCGGAGTCGTAATAATCTTCGAGATTATCCTGGTCGAGATCTTCAATGATGTTAAGGAGGGGTAGGGCGAATTTTTGAGCAAGGGTGCCGTTGTGCTCATCGGTGGCCTGTACTTGTAAGGTATAGGCTGATGCATTGGTCTCAAAGTCAAACTTGATCCTTGTGAAAAGGGAACCATTTTGGTCTATTTTAAAGAGGGAGTTATTTATGCCCTTACCGGTTAGAAACGATAGGGTATGGGTAGCATTGAGATCTGGGTCAAGGATACTGAATTTGCCAATCCGAGTACCTGGTGGAAGGTTTTCGAATAAACCTGTATTATTAAGATCAATTGCCTGGGGTGGGGTATTGGCGATGGAATTTGCATCCCTTGGGTCGGAACCGTAGGCAATTTCGGTGAGATCGGAAAACTCGTCATTATCATCATCTGGATCGAAATGATCCTCAATTCCGTCACTGTCATAGTCTTCAACAACATTAATAATTTGGATTTGGAATACTTTTGTGAGGGAAGCATTATGTTGATCCTGTGCTTTTACCCGAATGGACAATTGAGTGGCA